>JAGLEG010000120.1 GCA_023145185.1 Thermoplasmata archaeon | reverse complement strand
TGGAGGTGGGGACCAACCGCTCCACAGTGGAGGCGATGTACCACCTGACCATGGGCGGAGAGCCCGTCAAGGCACTCAAGCTGGCCTCCACTTACGGCGACCTCGTTATATCCAAGGGATACACGGAGCAGTTCGCATCGGTCCTTGACCTTTTGAACAGGGAGGTCGCGGAGAAGAAGAACGATTACCGTGCGATGACCAGGCTCCTCACCGGAAGGGTCCAGATGATCATGGGCCACTGGGACCGGGCCCTCTCGGAGCTAAAGAGGGCCTCGGCCATAGCGGAGGCCGAGGACAGGCCCGACATCGGTGTGATGGCCAATCTGAACATCGGTGTGATAGAGTCCAGGCGGGGGAATCGGGACGGAGCGGAGAAGAGGCTCAAGAGGGGGCTGAAGATGGCGAGGAAGCTGAGCGACAGGGAGAAGATCTCCAGCGCGCTTCAGGCCATTGGAGAGCTCTACTCCATCAGCGGTGAGTTCGATCAGGCCAAGAAGTTCATGTCCGAATCGCTGGAGATCGCCACGGACCTGGAGCTCTCCTCCCTGCAGGCCGCATCCTTCACGGGGCTGGGGATCATCTACACCAATCAGGACCAGCACAAGAAGGCGATAGGCCAGTTCGAGAGGGCGATAGCAGCCCTGGAGGTGACGGAGGACCTTCTGATGCTCTCCAGGGTCAAAATAAGCCTTGGAACCGTGTTGGCAACCGTTGGCGATCATGACGAGGCGGTGACCAACTTCGAGGATTCCATAGAGATATGTTCCGGCACAGGCGATATCAGGCAGCTTGGATACTCCATGGCGGGAGCTGCCCACGTGTACCTGATGAAGAGGGACCTTGAGACGGCAAGGGAGTATCTGGACGAGGCCCTTTCGATATTCGATCAGCTGGGGGAGAAGGTCAAGCTGGCCTCCATCAGGGTGGACTACGGGAGGATGTTCATCTACGGCGGGGATATGGAGAAGGGAAAACAGGAGTTCAAGCGCTCCCTCGAACTGATAGATGAGATCGGGTCGCCGTACCACAGGAAGAGGATAGCCGGAGAGATCCGGGAGTTCCTGAGGTCCAGCGGCCACTACAAGGAAGCGGCCCGGTACCAATGATCCCTAACCGAACATGGTGTGGGTTGCGCCCTCATCAGCCCCGGCAGCCCTTTTCTTCAGCTTCTCGAGCGCAGATGTGAAGTCAGCGGCCGTTATCCTGTTGCGTCTGTTCCTCATTGCGAACATCCCCGCCTCCATGCAGAGGTTTCTTATGTCCGCGCCGGTGAACCCTTCGGTCTTGGGGATGAGCCTTTCCATGTTGACATCCCTGGCGAGTTTCAATTTTTCCATGTGTATCTGAAGGATCTTCCTCCGCCCCTCGTCGTTGGGGATCGGGACCTCTATGATCCTGTCGAATCTGCCCGGCCTGAGCAGCGCCTCGTCCAGGATATCCTTCCTGTTCGTGGCCGCTATGATGCCGATATCCTCAAGCGCATTGAAGCCGTCCAATTCCGCAAGGAGCTGCATGAGCGTTCTCTGCACCTCACGGTCCCCCGTGGTGTCCATCCCCAGCCTCTTTGCCCCGATCGCGTCTATCTCATCGATGAAAATGATGGTGGGCTTTTTCTCCCGCGCCAGTTGGAACAGCTCCCGAACCAGCCTGCCCCCCTCCCCTATGAACTTCTGTACGAGTTCCGACCCAACCAACCTGATGAAGGAGCACTCCGCGGCATTTGCCACCGCTTTGGCGATGAGGGTCTTCCCCGTTCCCGGCGGCCCCACAAGCAGAATGCCATTTGGCGGATGTATTCCCAGACGGGTGAAGCTCTTTGGGTCCACTATCGGCAGCTCAACGGTCTCCTTGACCTCGGTGATAACGTCGTCAAGGCCGCCTATGTCGCCGTAGGTGGTGTCCGGCTTCAAGATGATCTCCGCCCCCACGATTATGGGGTCCTTGCCGGTGGATAGCCCCCTCATGACCACCAGATTGTTCCTGTCCAGGCCCACCCTCGTACCCATCTCGAGATCGTCCACCTTCAGGCTGCTGGACACCGTGGTTATGAATATCTGCCCGTTCCCGTTCTTGACGATGACCTCCCCATCGTCGAGTATCTCCACGACCTCGCCGACGAGAAGTGGGGGCTTCATCAGCTCTTCCAGCTGTTTATTTAGCCTCTTTCGATCCCTGCGGAGCATGTTGATCTCATCGTAGGCGCCCGTAAGCTCCCTCTTGAAGGCCTCCCTCTCGAGGTTCGAGGAGTACTCCACGGACCTGAGCTGACCCTTCAGGACCTTGATCTCCTCCTCCAATCCCCCCAGCTCGATCGCCCTGCGATCGTCGATCCCTATAGGGTCGATGACCTTTCCCCTTTTCTCGGTCTCTGTCATGGAAATACACACCCTGCTGCCGTTAATATATTGGCATGATACAAGAACCCTTCGCGAAAAATGTGATCAGATGAGAAGTTCGCCATCCTTCATGATGGTCCTGTCCCCATCATCGATCCTAACGACAATGGTGGGTGATCTGATCAACCCATCCAGGTGTATAAGGGCCTTGGCATCGTCGTCATAATTTGCGCCCATCGCTATGTGACACGTGGAGTAGACCTTCTCATCCTCCAGCATGTTGCCGATGATCTTCGCCTTGCGGTTGAGGCCGATCCCCAGCTCACCCAGGTTCCTGCAGTTCATCAGGTAATGTTTCTCCTGGTCCCGGGGAAGCTTGCCCTCCTTGACCCACTCGAGCGTCCTCTCCTCCGCCCTTGTGATGGTATCCTCCAGCCCCTTCGCCTCAGCTCCTCCCTCAATTCCCCTAACAAATCCATCCTTGACACGGCAAATTATGGGACTCTCGATGATTATTATGCCGCTGTCGGAGGCTATAGAGCCGTCGAAGGCGATGGTCCCGTTGGAGGTCCCCAGCTGGGGGGAGATGAACGCCTCACCCGCTGGTATGTTCCCCCCCTTTCCAGGCTCCGTGAAATCGCCGTCATCGCTCTTTGTGATCCTCTCCTGGATGCCGATCTCGATATTCGTGCCGGATGGGGCGGTGATCCTGACGCTTGTCCCACGGTCCAGAAGGCCCTTAACCCTCGCACAATCGTCCTGGAGTCTGGTGTAGTCGATATCCACGCACCTTTCGAATATGTCGAGGGTAACAGAAGGTGACCAGAAGCTCCTGCACTTCTTCTCCCTTAGAAGATAGTGGAAGTAGTGGTCATAGGAGTTATCTCCCACGACGATCGGGCTCCTGATGGCCTCCTCGTCCTTTCCCAGCTTCTCTTTGGATATCGAGAGGATCACGTCCGGGTCCGTCCTTATCGCGGCCATCGCGTCGTCGGAGGCGAACTCCAGCTGCCCTTTGACGGGCTGCACTATCATCGAGGGATCTCCCTCGAACTTCTGAACGGCCTGGAAGAGGGCGTTGCTGATCCCGCTCACGTCCTGATCGGGATTGGTGATGATAAGCACCTGCTCATTCTTCTTCACCTTCAGAACATCCCTGACGGCCACCTCGGCGGCCCTCACCAGCTCATTTGATATCCTTATCTCTTCGCATCCTTCATCCATATGGGTCCCCGTGGTGGATATGAAACAGCTGACATTTAAAATATGGTCCAGAACAAGATCACGATACTATCGTGCATTACTGGCCTAATATCAACAACTCTGATGAATTGACTGGTTTAATCGTAAGTCCCTTTCGCCGATTGTTCAACGGGTCGGGACTTCGAAACCCAGCACAGCAGCTCGTCAATGAAACATTACTGCTGTGCGGGGCTATGAAAATCAGAACGATTTTACGTAGATGTAATTTTCATACCAATGAACAGAAAGAGGGGAGTTCTCATCCCCTCTTTCTTCTTCCGTAGAAGAGCGCTGCCAGGCCCGCAAGGGCCATGATAGCAAACGTCGGCTCGAATCCTGGAACGGATACACCTCGTTGACGTATGTACAACGAATAATCGGATATATCAGAGATCGCTCCGGTGGATTCGGCCTGTGATGATACGATCCTGAGCTGGATGGTGTCCACATCGTTCTTCCACGCATTCCACTCCACAGGAGTGGTTATGGAGATCTGAAGGACCCTCTCCTGCTTCTCGGGGACCTGGAACTTATCCTGTGATAGCTGAACGGTCCAGCCCTTGTCGTTGAGTTCCTTGAGGTTGGTCACCTCGACCCTGAGCTTATCGTTGGCGTTACCCTCGTTGATCAGCCTCAGCTTGAAGCCGAGGGACTGTCCGGGGCCGACCTGCATGTACGGCTTCTCACAGCCGACGGAGAACTGATAGTACTGGGCGACGTAGATGATGGCGGAAACGGGTTCCACATTCCCCTGGGTAGATCCGGGGCTGTATCTCCACTTCGCAGCTATCTGAAGCGTTCCCTGAAGCATGTGGGATGTTTCCGGGGGAACCTGAACGGTTACCGCGAAATCCCTCTCGGTCTGCCCTTTGGTAAAGGGAAGTGCGGGTGGATTGGTCACGGCCCATCCGCTCGCATCTGCTATGAGGAAGACGAGAAGCTGCTGGACGCTGGGGGACCATGGGGCTATGGCAGTGACCGTTCCCGTGAAGGTCACGATCCCATCCATACCAGGTGCGACATATGCCGTCATCTTCTGTTGTGCAAGCCTGATGGAAACAACGGGGCTCCCCACTGCCTCAACCTCGTTATCCTCCGGCAGATACACCAGAAGGCTGCCCATTATGAACAGCAGCGCGATGAATACTCCAACCCTGATACCTCGATGTGATTCCTTCATGATATTCCACCTCATATTACCGAGTTCAGGCCGATAAAGGCAGGTCCACTATTTATCGTTATCTGGATTGCCTTAATTTGGCCCTATTCGAACATCGGTGTTTTGGTTATATATTACAAGCTGAACGAAAATGGCAAGTATATTTAAACGTTGCGCCTGGGTATACAAACGCCCCTACTTGTGGGATTTCCATGCGCGGGGGTATGTGGACTTCTCCATCAGGACCCTGTCCACAGATGCTGCCACCCCGGTCCTGCCCACCATTATCTCCTTTGATGATGCCTTGGCGGTTCCCAGGGCCACCGCCTCACCCTTGAGCGTCATTATCGCTATCATGTCGCCCCGCTGGATGTTCCCGGAACAAGCGGCCACTCCCGGGTGTCCCAGCATGGCCCCGTGGCACAGCGCATCCACGGTGGAATCCTTAACCGCCACCTTCTTCACGTTCCCAAGAAGCATCTCAAATGGGTGGATCACCTTTCTCAGAGTCTCCTCGTCCCCTCCGTTCTTGTACAGCTCCCAGCCATCCTTTACCTGTTGAAGGGTGACGGCAAGCTCCTCCTTGATAGGTCCGGAACGGGTTCTCCTGAGCTCGGACATGGACGCACCCACGCCCATCACCTCACCCATGTCGTGGATGAGGGTTCTGATATAGGTGCCTGATTGTGATCCCACCAGGATCAGGACCTCCGGTCCCTCCTTCTCCAGGACCTTTATGTAGTGGATCTTCCTGGTCCGGAGGCCCCTTTTGACCGCGGACCTGACCGGGACCATCTGATATATCTCGCCGGTGAACTCCTCCGCCAGCTCTTCCACTACCTTTAGATCGACTTCCCTGTGGAGTTTCATCACCGCGATGTACTCCTTGCTGTCATCCGAGGTCGCTTCGAGGGCCTTAACACCATGGCTCAGCGCTATCGAGAGGACCCCCGTGGTATTGGGGTCAAGGGTCCCGTGATGGCCCGCCTTCTCCAGGTTCAGTATATCCTTTAGCCAGTGTGCCACCTGATGGCTGGTTGGGCCGTGGGGCTTGTCAAGGATCACAACGCCCCGCTCAAGGAGCTGGGATATGGTCCTCTCGCCGGGAGGGGTTCCGAACTTGGGATCGGTGGTCGATACCCTGATCTCCTCCATGTTCTCTGAGTCGGTATAATCGGACATCCGGACCCGATATAAGGGAACCGGTAAATAACTTCTACCCAGGCGCCCCGCCCTCTTTTTCCAGGCGGCGTCTGGTTCTCACCACCCCTTCCACCACCCTCTCCAGCATCTCCCTGACCGGTTTTGACCCCTTTCCCGAGATGCATGAAATATCCTTCCTGAGCTCCTTTTCACCGCAGGTGATCATGTATGGGTCCTGGTCCAGTTTCGATCGTATGCTGGAGATCAGCCGCTTTGCCCTGGACCTGTCCCTCATCGAGAGGCCGGTAAGGCCTCCTCCCCCCTCCAGCGTATCGATGTCGTCACGGACCTCCGATATGGCGACCAGCGCCTCCACCGCGGTTCCCGTGTACATCCGATCGGTGAGGCCCATAAGGATGA
>JAGLEG010000012.1 GCA_023145185.1 Thermoplasmata archaeon | reverse complement strand
ACCTTCTTCCTCCCGTTAAGGTTACAATGAGTCTCAACGTAGAAAAACCTTGAGTTGAGATTGGCAAATAAATGGACCTCTCGCTATCATTTATTGTCGAATACTTGGTCTTTATACGCTTCAGGGCGTATTGGACAGATAGATCACGAACAGATATGATCGAGATAATAAGTCCGTGACTATGACATACAGATCACGAACAGATAAGTTTAGGATAATAGGTTCGTGACTATTAAGAAAAAAGTTATCGGGACTAAGATCTACTCTTCCTGTATCTGATAAAGATGAAACCTCCAACAAGGGGAAGGCCTCCAAGAAGCAGGAACCCCTGACAGCAACCACCGATCAGCTCCTGATCGAAACTGATCGTGAGCTGATACGTTCCAGAGCCGGCAACCTCAAGCCAGAGCTCTTCGAAACTACCATCGTTTTCAAAGGTGTCGCTAACGCTGGACCCGGACCCACTGGTCGATAGATATATGGATCCCTCTATCTCCAGATCCTCCCAGTAACTGACAGCATTTACATTTCCAGATATGGACGTGACCGCAAGCGTGATCTTCACATCGGTGAACGGAGGTATGTCCATGACGTACCAATCGATATGGTCCTCGGTCCCGGGATCAAGCCGTCCGTATATGGCGCCGTCGTTAACGCTCTCAGCAAGGTACTGCTCGCCGTTTGGCTCGGTATCGCCCATTACGACGCCTGCAAAGGATAAGATCGAGAGGGTCAGGGCAAGTGTGAAAAGAAAAAAAACTTTCATGGAACGCATGGGGGTATATCAGATATGATATATTTGAAAATGTGTCCAAGTTCATGCGCCAAGGACGATATCCACTATCTTCTTCCCCGCACTCCCATCTCCGAATGGGTTCTCCCAGTCTCCTTTTACCTTCATCATCTGGCGACCCATCTTCAAAATGTTTTCGGGATCGGTCCCCGCAAGGACATTGGAGCCAACGTCTATCGTCTCGGGCCTCTCGGTATTGTCCCTGAGGGTGACGCAGGGAACTCCCAGTATGCACGTCTCCTCCTGCAGTCCTCCCGAATCCGTCAACACAAGCCTGGCTGAGGATTCCAGCCTGAGGAACTCCAGGAACCCCACGGGCGTGATCAGCTCGATACCGGTCGTATCGAGGCCGAAGCCATCTATCATCTTTCTGGCCCTTGGATGGATGGGATAGATCACGGGTAGATCGAACTCCGATCCAAGTTCGGTAAC
>JAGLEG010000119.1 GCA_023145185.1 Thermoplasmata archaeon | reverse complement strand
ATAGAGGGCCTCAATGCGGGCAGGAAGACGCTGGCCCTCTCACTGGAGGGATACAGGTCGAACTCGGGAGATGTCCACATAAGGATAGGAACTCCCAATGTGATCGATATCCCGATGACGCAAGGGGACCCATCGATCATCGACCCCCTGGCCACGGAGCAGTTCGGATCGAGCTCGCCCCCGTTCCTTCTGACGGACTTCATGGCGATCCTCATGATGCTCTCCGCGTTCATGGCGATCCTGAGCGCATACTTCGTGTACAGAAGGGAGTTCTTCAGCCTCGCACTGGGCCTCGCGTTCCTGTCATCCTTTTCCGTAGGCTTCGTGGTCGGGTCCATCTTCTCCGTCATATCGATATTCCTGCTGATAACATCCTACAAGGGGTTCTCACACACCTACGAGCTGAAGTGGATACTCGAGAGGGCGGGGCGTGAGGACCTCAAGAGGTTCTTCTCCCAGAATAAAGAGGAACATAAACTGCAAGGGCTCCCGCCCGTTAGAGGAAGGTAGTTAGAACTCCTCTCCACAGAAAGGGCAGAACTTCGGATCCTTTTTGGTCATCACGGACTCCCCACAGTACGGGCAGTATCTGAAGGAGGGTTTTCCTTTTGGCATCTTCACGGGGAGCCCCTTTGAGCCGTTCCCGTTCGGGGCAGCCTTCCTGGGCTCCTCGGCCTCCTCCTCATCGGGTGAATTGGGAGATCTGAAGGCGATCTCATCCACGTTCCCTTTCACCGGCATGTTGATGTTCCCCGCCAGCTGGGACAGGCCTCCAGCCTCCTTGTCGTATAGTATCACCACATCGGGTTTGCGGGACTTGATCCTCTCCAGGGCCTCCCGGTCATCGATCAGGTAGAATAGATTTGCGGCTTCCTGGAGCTTCCCCGATGCCTCGAAATCCCTGGCCTTGACGCGGTATTCGTCCGCCATCTGCTCCTTCAGCCTCATCACGTTGTTCTCGTCCTTGATCGATTCGTATATCCTGAGGGCCTCCGCGTAGAGGTGGAGCGACTCATACCATTTTGCCTGGGCTATCCTGTCCTTGGCGATCGTGTCGTTCCGCTCCCTGAGATCTTCTTCATCTCCCATGTGGTTCACCTGGAGACCAGTGGGTCCATCTCCGATAAAAAAATAGTATCCACTACTTAATAAACTAACGATGTAATTACCACTTTATTATCCGCCTGTGATCCACCAATGATGATACTGGTTTTAGGAAATTTTAAATAAGCGTTGTTTATTCTCCGCTTGCTCGCACTATGAGCCAATGATTGATGAAGGCCCCGGACCCCGGCGGCCTGAAGGAGGTTATTACATGGCAAACGCTACGTATGTGAAGTTCGAGATGCCAAAGGATCTCGAGGAGTCTGTTTATGAAGCAGTTGAGCTGGCCAGGGATACCGGTAAGCTCAGAAAGGGTGCAAACGAGGTGACCAAGGTCATCGAGAGAGGAAAGGCCAAGCTCGTCATTATGGCGGCCGACGTCTCCCCTCCCGAGATCATGATGCACATCCCGTATCTCTGCGAGGAGAAGGGCATACCCTACGCGTATGTCCCCAACAGGCAGGAGCTGGGAAACACCGCATCGCTGAAGGTACCCACAACTGCTGTGGCGATCATCCAGCCAGGGAAGGGCAAAGTTCTGGTGGAGACCATCTCCAAGAAACTTTCAGACCTTCGCAAGAAAGAGTGAGGAGGATTATAATTGCCCATCGATGGAATCCCGGCCGAGGTCGTGGAACTGATAGGCAGGACCGGAATGGCCGGAGAGGCCACCCAGGTCAAAGTTAGAATACTCGATGGAAAGGACAAGGGCAGGATCATCTCAAGGAACTGCATGGGCCCCATCAGGGTCGGAGATGTTCTGCTGCTTCGGGAGTCCTCCAGAGAGGCAAGAAAGCTCGGTGTGAGGTGAGGTAATGGTAGAAGCAAGAACCTGTTCCTTTTGCGGAGAGAAGATCGAGCCTGGCACGGGGATGATGCACGTGAGAAAAGATGCCCATATACTTTTCTTCTGCTCATCCAAATGCCGAAAGAACATGGTCCAGCTAAAAAGGGTTCCCAGGAAGATCGAATGGACCAAGCTCCATATAAAGGAGTGATATATTGAGGATGGAAAGGACCTTCTTCATGATCAAGCCGGATGGGGTCCAGAGGGGCCTCGTCGGAGAGATCATCGGCAGGGTTGAGAAGAAGGGATTCAAGATCATCGGATCCAGAATGCTCAGGCTCGATGTTGAGTTGGCGTCGAGGCACTATGAGGAGCATCAGGGAAAACCGTTCTTTGAGGACCTTGTCAAC
>JAGLEG010000118.1 GCA_023145185.1 Thermoplasmata archaeon | reverse complement strand
GCTTATCCGGCGCGACAGGTAGGAAGCCTTTTCCACTGTTCCAGTTGACTGTAACCGAGGCGTCGATATCATTGATCAGTAAATAATGGGCCTCAAGGTCTTCAGACATGTTCTGAAGCTGGGAGACGTTGGATATCTGATATGGATTCCCCACTGTCCCGTTCCCATCAGCAAATGATGCGCCTGATGATCCCACAAGATGAATCCGGGAGAGGTCCTCCGGTGAGGATATCATTATCAGGAGAGAGGTTGTGATCAATATGAGGATGATCGATAACGATCGTAATTTGTCCCCCTTCATGTTGCTCAGATGAGCATGCTCGCCTATAAATTATTCCTTCAGAAGTTCACCTTGGAGATCCTCCATATACTCATAGAACTGGACCATCTCATCCACATTCCCTCTCTTGAGTATGAATGAGATGATCGGGAAATCAATGAAGGAACCTGTTCTATGCTCCAATTCCTCCGGCAGTACTTAAGGTGGATCCTAGACAATTATAACGTCATTTTGATCTGATATGGACCTGAAGTGCTTGCAACCGGATACTATTCGGGCGTTGTTAATTCTAGCCGAGGCGTAGATCAGGCAATCTGCCATTGGAAGCTTGAACTTCATTTTCAGGGATATGGCAGATCTTGCAACCTCCCTGTCCACATCAACGATGCTCCAGTGGTCCTCTATCGACCTGAGGTACTCTTCTGACCTCTTTTTCCCATATTTCCTTTCGAGGAAGGTGCCCGCCTCGTAAATGGTCAATGAGGAGATAAGGATCTCTCCCTCATTTTCAATCAGCTCCTTCACCTGTAAACCGATCTCCGATCCACTGAACAGTTCAAGGATCGCATATGTGTCAAGAAGTAAGGTCATGCTCCTCACCGTGGATCCCGTCCAATTCCCCAATATCGACCCCCTCAAGGGTCCCGAACAGCTCCAGGGGATGCTTGACCGGGGTAAGTTCAATTTTTCCGTTTGCAATATTGATCTCGAATTGGCGAACTCCAATCTCATTGCGGATCCTCTTTGGGATAAGGACCCTGCCAAGGTCATCTATTTTTACCAGATTTGTAATATTTGCCATTATTACATTTATTGGTTTTTCATAGATATAATGGTTTTGGTTCGATGTTCGTATTAATCACCAATTACGACCTCATCATCTCTTGATATCATTCCTCGTACCGATCTTGATCCTTCTTCCCCTTCATCATCATATAGATTACGATACCAAAGAGAATGATTGTAATAGTTATTATAACGAGGAGAATTACCAAGAATTTCTTTTCATTATCATCTTTGACCTCAGGAACCTCTTCTACATCTTCGGCAATTATCTCGATCTCCACCGTCGCAGTGGTCGAGAGGCCCTCCATGTCCACCACGGTCAATGTGATCAGATGATGACCTACTGGGAGGGACATTTGGATCATTGTACCCGTCCCCACCTCTCCCGAGATATTTGATGACCATATGAAAATTAGCTCATCCCCGTAGGGGATGTCCGCATCAAATGCGTCTCCATGGACTAACTGTTCTCCTCCGACATAGTAACTTGGTTCAGCAGTGATCACAACCCCTGTTGGGGCGTCATTGATAGGGGTCACAATAACAGTTCCATTAAGGTATGATGTTGTGATCCTATCCGAGGCTGAGAGCCAAATACTGGTCTGACCTGACCAGTTCTCAACTAGATAAATGGTCAATTCGTATCCAATAATCGATCCGTATATTTGGTCAATATAAACGTCGAAGGATAGGCGGTCTCCATCTTCATCAAATATGTATTTACTGAGATCAATAACAAATCCTATGGTGTCCTCCTCAATTGTGATGACCAGTTCGGTGACATTCAGAGTTGGGGGGTCATTGACCTCTACAATGGTCAATGTGTAGTTCTTCCAGTCATATCCTCCATTTCCATCCAATAGGGTGAGGTTTACCCACCAAGTTCCCACATCATCATTTTCCGGAATGCCACTGAGTATATTTTCTACCGGATCGATATTGAGAAAATCTGTATTTGTCTCCATTATCTGAAACAGGAGTGGATCCAGGGTCGGGTCGACATCATACCCCTGTAGTGTAAATGAATAGAGCTCGTCCTCCAGACCATCTGGAAGGGATTCCGTGGCGATCACGGGATCGTCATTGATGTTCACCACCTCAAATGAGAAAACGGTCAGATCGGACCCTCCTTTACCATCGTGGACCTCGACTGTAGCACTCCAGATCCCCACGTCCTCATTCCTGGGCAGGCCGGAGATCGTACCGGTTTCGGGATCGAGGATCAGGAATGATGAGTTCGTCATCAGGCTCCACGACATGTGGTCTCCTGTCGGATCCACGTCCTCTGCCTCGAGGTCTAGCCAGAAGGGTACATCCTCATAGGCCACGGGAACCTCGAAAGGGAGGATCCTCGGTTCATCATTCACGTTGAGCACGAACAAGAACAGGTTCGCCTCGTCGTATCCGCCGTTCCCATCGGATATGTTCACGTGTACCCACCAAACCCCCACATCATCGTTTGTGGGATCGCCAGTTAGCTGGCCGGTGATCTCATTTATCGTTAGAAAACCAGAGTTGGTGGCCATTGTCCAGCTGACGATATCGTTGGTCGGGTCCACATCCCACCCATACAGATCGTATTGATATGGATCATCCTCCCTTGCATCGGGGAGCACGACCATAAGTATGGCCGGAGGGTCGTTCACGTTATCTACTGAGATAGTAAAATTGTGGAAGTCGAAACCATCCTCGAAAAGCCTGGCCGTTATATTGACCCAGTATGAGCCCACAAACTCGTTTGAGGGAGTTCCATGAAGAAGCCCACTTGGATCCAGGGTTAACCAATTCGTGGCATCCGTCCTCATGCTCCAGAAAGCTCCGCCTCCCCCCGGAAGTGAGGAATTGGCATAGTATTCAATCTGATACGGAGAATCCTCAACTGCGTCAATATCATCTTCCGTGACGATCCCGGGAACACCAGGGTAATCATGCCACCTCAGATATGGATATGATCGCCCCTCGATGATACCCCAGATATCTATCATGTTCCATCCGGCATATCTGAATATGCTTCCGGTCTTCATCTCGGTTGTATTTAATCCCGTACCCCCGTAACTCCTGTTATCTTGGGAGGCTTCAATATCCCAGAAACTGTTGTAAACCCTACCGGATCCATACCCTGCTAGGCCTCCTCTATCTCCTGGGTCCACCATTCCCGTGGAGTAACAATTGGAGATACTCTCTTTATTGGTTCCCACCAAACCTCCTGCTGTAAAAAAGCCTACAACATCTCCCAATGCATAGCAATTTTCTATCGACCCTCCAGTTTCGTGGTGCCCCACAAGGCCTCCGATATCATAATCTCCACTTGCATTGCCCGTGGCAAAACTGCAGAATATCGTCCCTCCATCATTATAACCCAATAAGCCTCCACGGGAACAACCACTCAGATTGCCCCCTGTATCACCAGCTGCATAACAGAATGTAATGTTGCCGCGAAGATCATTCCAGCCTATCAGGCCCCCAATAAAATTTTGATCACCATAGATGTCCCCTGAAGCTGAACAATATGAGATATTTCCACCATTGTTATCGCCGATCAGGCCCCCGACATCATTTGTTGCATTGACATTGCACGTTGAGTGGCAGTTTTCAACACCTCCAAAATTGTAACCTATCAGTCCACCTACCTTGTTGTTGCCATGGATGTCACCGGAGATGGTGCAGTTATGAACGTTCCCCCCCTCCTTTCGACCCACCAATCCCCCGACATAGTTGTGACCCGTGAAATCAGTGTTGATCGAGCGTATGTTTGACAGTGTGGAACCGTCTGATATCACGCCGAATATTCCTCGATGATCTTTTAAGGGCGCATTGATGCAGAGGTTTGATATATTGTATGAACCACCGTCCAGTGATCCAGAAAAGGGTGCGCTGCTATTCCCTATCGGATCAAATCCTTCTCCAGAATTCCAATTTGAGGTGTCGGATGCATCGATGTCATTGATAACGAGATAATGGGCTTCCAGATCGGCCTCCATCTCCTGAAGCTGATCAACATCGGAGATCTGATAGGGATCGCCAACCGTACCATCACCACCTGCAAACGATGCGTTGGAAGTCCCCATCAAGTGGACAGGGGAAAACTCCTCGGGAATGGAGATGATAACCATCATTCCGGTTGTGATGAGCAGAAGAGTAACCGATAATGATAGTAGACGGTCCCGGATCATCATGTGTGGCACCATTCCTTACGAGCGGATATCGGGGGACATCCATCTCTTCGTCCCTATCATGAACTTGATATAATATCATCTTTTCCAACAGATGAAAGAAAAAAAGTACCCTTGACCTCCCAGGGGGCCACTGTTCAGCTTTTAAGAAGAACCTATTTCTTCTTACGGGGAGGAGACCTCTTAACGGGTATCATTATAGAGGATTTTTGAAAGATCTTCTAATATTGTCTGATGTAACGCGTACCGGGTCCCTTTCCCTTCCTCCTTATCAGGTCCATTCTCACCAACCGATTCAATCTCGTAACGATAGCTGGTTTTGATAGACCTATCTTCATTGAGAGCTCACTACTGCTCACATCCCCACCTGCAAGCTCCAGTATCTCTCTGTCCCTGGCATCCAGATCGGTTATAAGGTCAGATACCATCCTCACCTCGAAACGATTTGAGCTTGTCCTGAATTCCAGTGTGAGATCGTCGTGTTTCTCCGCCTCATCTTTCATCATGACCATCCCCTGGCCGTATCTCTCGATATATCCCATATCGTAAAGAAGATCGCACAGTGAAGGGTTCCGGGGCACATGCTCGGGATCCTCCAGATCGACCCCTGGCAGCAATCCACCTGGACTCTTGATCACCAACGTGCCCTCCTCAAGGATTATCCTGATATCTGCCCTAACCGAATAATTCCTGTGGGCCACTGCATTGATCAGGCCTTCCCTGATGATCCTTGGCGGGAACCTGAAGATCTTTTTCCTGGTAGTACCCACGATCACCTCATCTCGACCGGTCTCCCTGATAATGGAGTCATATGCCTCATCTATCGCCTTCCAGACAGGCCCAACGAACCGAAGTTCCCCCTTCGGCGCTCCTCTCGATATCAGGACCAGACGAATGACTGCCTGGGTTATATGTTGATCAGCCCGTGTGAATATCAACGTTCCCGCGTTCGTCAGTTTCCCATCTTTGAGGGCCCCCCTGCTTCTCAGATATCTATTCCGTTCATCCTCTGTGATCCTTTTCCCCCTGGCTCTCAAGATGGCACTGAAAAAATCATCCTCAAGATCCTTCCCGATCTCGATCTTTTCCAGTAAAGGGACCCGATCCCATTCGAATGTGCCAAGTTCGGCTGAAAGCATCAAGATCTCCTGGATACAGAGAGGTCTTATTGATGAACCGATCCGGATGTGTACGACGCCACCTATCGAACATAGGTTGTCCCCTTTCTTCACGGTAATAACTGTCACATTCTTATCATTTAGAACGATGCGATCAAAGGATATCCCCGGGCTCGGAATTATGGATTGGATAGAACTGGAAACGATCTCGATGATCGATCCATGGTCTACTCCTTTTATCTCTCCCCTGTCATTGATCCCCAATAATATCACGCCTCCCTGGGAGTTTGACATGGCAGCTATCTCATGATGGATATTTCGTGTTACCTTTTCTTTGAATTCAACCTTTTCATTTTCTCCGTTCCTGATCATGAATAAAAGGAGATCGAGATCCATATATCATAAAGTATCATAAACCTTAAAAACTTTACGATAATATCTTATCATTTAGATATGATGCCTAACGATGCATTTCGAATGTGGGCCGTGAAGGTAATCATTCTTTCAATTCGAAGTTCCTCGATCAAGGAGGAAGTGATAAATGACCCCCCGGTTTCCCAGGGGGCCACTGTTCTACTCTTTGAGAAGAACCTATTTCTTCTTACGGGGAGGACCCCTCTTAACGGGCTTCTCACCGGAAATCTTTCCCTTCCTGGCAGGGGCCTTTGGCTTCTTAATAGGAGCGGGAGCCTTCTCCTCGGCTTCTTCGGCTTTAGCCTCGGCCTCCTTCTTCTCCTGCTCCACGAACGGTCCGGAGTCCTTGACGATCATGTCGTCCCCGTATTTGTCCAGGTTCGCCATGATGAACTGATCGGTCATCCTTATGCAGTCCTTGGGACAGATGTCAACGCACATCTGGCAGAAGGTGCACCTGGACATGTAGAACAGGACCTTCCTGTCATCCGGAATGAACTCGATGGTCTGGGATGGGCACACCTTGATACACATCTGGCACCCGATACAGGCGTCCCTGTCGTACTTGATCTTCCCCCTGTAGAAAGGGGGTATTGGAACAGGAGGGTTCAGCTGGGCCTTTCCCGCCTCTACGGCCTTCAATGTCTGGTGCACGTTGTGCGGTGCGTGTGTCACCGGGAACCTGTTGGTAACCGGGTCCTTGAAGAATTGTTTCAACAGCTCGAAGAATGCATGCGTTACCATCTTACACACCTCACAGTATCACATCCAGATACATCAGTAGCGCTCCAACAAGGGCCAGACCCGAGAGCGGGACAAGGTAGAGCCACGAGAGGCGGTCTATCTTCAATCTCGCCGCACCGACCCTTATCACGGTCACGGCCAGGAAATAGAGGAGCTCGATCTTGAACACCCAGAAGAGGACGTCCACTACCACGACCCCTGCGTTCTCCATCCCACCAAGGAACGCCAGGTCGAAGGCGGGGGATAGATTATACGGGAAGAACAGTGCGATCGCAAGCGCCGCGAAGGCCACGGTCTTCACCGCGTCAGAGAGGTAGAACATCGCCAGGTTGGTACCGCTGTACTCTGCGAGGATCCCGCCGCCGATCTCCGTCTCGGCCTCCGGGGCGTCGAAGGGGATCTTCGAGAGCTCGGAGGGTATTATCAGGAAGAAAACGACGGTGAAAAGCATCATGGCCACTATGCCCAGAACGCCAACGGAATCGTTGCTCCATATCGGGTTCTGAACGATCGTGGAGAGGTTGAATGCCCCGCCGGCAATGTCCATGTGACTGATCCTGTAGGCCATTGTGAGAACCACTATCGCCAGTGGGAACTCGTATGACATCATCATGACCATCTCCCTCTGGGCACCTATGGTGGAGAGCGGAGAGCCGGAGGCGAAGCCTCCTATGGCCATCATCAGCCCGGGAACCGCAAAGAGGTAGATCAGAAGGATCAGGTCGCCGTAGCCTCCAAGGACCGGAAGCCAGTCCGCCTCGATGCCGCTGATCTGTCCCAGCGGTATGAAGAGAAGCAGGGCCAGAGAGGCGATGAACGCCACGAGGGGGGCCCCGTTGAACGCCCAGGGAACTGCTCTTTCAGGAACGATATTATCCTTCTGGAAAAGCTTGGCCACGTCCCAGAAAGGCTGCCTGAGCGGAGGTCCGATCCTGGCCTGGAGCCAGGCTGCGAACTTCCTGTCAACACCCTTGAGAAGGAGGGCGAGGATCAAACCAACTATCATCACGCCGAAGCCGGCTCCCAGCCTCACCAGGATCTCCATCTCCTCGGTCATAGCCTTATCCCCCTCTGCTTCTTGATGGACATGTCATGCAGCGTCTTCCAGTCCAATATCTTCGAACGGTTGGTATCGGCATCGACAACCGTCACCCTGTCCATGCACCCTATGCATGGATCTATGGATGCGATTATGATGGGTATATCAGCGATCTGCTCGCCGGGGAACATGGTGAGCCACGACATGATATTGCCGTAGGTTGGAACCCTGATCTTCCAGGAGTCGATCTCCATCTTGTTCTTCTTCAACCTCACGTAATGGATATTCTCGCCGCGGGGGGCCTCCACCCTTGCCACACCCTCGCCATCGGCCATTCTCAGCTTGGCCATAAGCAGGGAGGACATGTTGGGTTCGGAGGTTATCGGGCCGGAGGGTATGTTCTCCAGACACCATCCGATCATCCTCACGGACTCGAAGACCTCATGAAGCCTTACCACGACCTGGGAGAATATATCTCCCGTAGCCTTGTACCCTCCGAACTCCGGGGTCACCACGTGGAAATCGTCCATCATGTCCCCGTGTGCCGAGTACGGCCAGTCGAACCTGATATCCTTGGGGACGCCAGAACCCCTTGTGAGGGGGCCGCAGGCACAGAGCTTCTGGGCGTTCTCATGCGTGAGTATCCCCACGTCCTTCACCCTGTGTACAATGGTGGGATCGGATGTGAAGATGTCCAGGATGGTGTCCTCAAGCTTCTTGTAGTTATCAAGCATCTTGAGGGCTTTTTTTATCCCCTCGGGAGTAACATCCCTTCTGACGCCTCCAGGTATGTAGTAGGAGTGGTTCACCCTGTTGCCGGTGATGTACTCCAGAACGTCCGAGACCTCCTCGCGCACCTGCCAGGTGTAGTAGAGTATTGAATCGAAACCCAGCTCGTGGCCTGCCACGCCAGCCCAGAGAAGATGTGAATGGATCCTCTCCAGCTCGGCAACGATCACCCTGAGATAGTCCGCCCTTTCGGTTGGAACTATCTCGGCTGCATGCTCCACGGCCCGGGTGAACACGAACTGATGGGCCGCGGAACAGATACCGCAGACCCTCTCTGTCAGGTGCAGGACCTGAAGGGGATTTCTCTTCATCCCCATATATTCGATACCCCTGTGATTGAAGCCGGGTTGGAAATCCACCTCCAGGATCCTCTCGCCCTGAAGGATGAACTTGAACATGGTGGGCTCCTTCAGCGCAGGATGTATTGGCCCTATATTCAGTGGATAGGGTGGTGCTGCAGCCATCAGGAATCACCTCCCTTCCTCTTCTTCGGCTTTTTTGGCTTAGTGGAACCGATAGGTGGTCCCTCGGGGGGGAACGGCCTGTGATCCTCTATCGCATCGGTTCCGTCTCCACCTCCGGATGGGTCCTCATGTATCTTTCTAACAAGATGTTCCGGGCCCCACTCGTCCTTCCTCCAGGGATATACCCCAACGGGAACGGCGTGGGCAAGCCACATCCTCCTGTTGTCCTTTATCCCGTCTATCTGAACTCCCAGGAACTCCTGCTTCTCCCTCTCCGTGGGGGTTACCGAAGGGAACACATCGCTGAGGGTTGGAATATGGGGGTCCTCCTTGGACGTCCTTGTCCCAAGTGTCACGGTCACCTCGTGGCCGTGGCTCTTGGAATATAGGCCAAAATGGAAAAGCACCTCGATCTCGTCTCCGATATCGGAACCTGATGCAACAGTGTGGTGAATGAACTCATCTCCGGGCTCGAGTGACTGAAGGTGTCTTGCCGCCTCGACGAACCTGTGCTTCTTGACCCTCACGAACACCTGCTCGTACCTGGTCCTCTTCACGCCGTTCTCGAAACCCTTCACGTATCCATCGAACATATCATCGCCGAACTTATCCTTGAACGATCCGACGACCTGCTCACCATTGAGGTATTTCATCATGCCTCCCCCCTCAGCTTCTCAAGCGCTTTCCACGCTTCAACGGCGCCCATTATTATGGCTTCCGGCCTCACCGGACATCCCGGCACATACACTATGATCGCGTTGGGGTCCACCTTCTTGATGAACTCGTCGAAGGGCCCCTCTATGCAGTAGGAGTCGTAGTAGACCCCCGATGTCGCCCCACAGTTCCCGCACAGGAGAATTGCCTTGGGTCCAGGGGTCTGTTGGTAGATCCTCCTTACCCTGTCCGCCATCTGTTTGTTCACCGGTCCGGTCACAAGCAGGACATCCGCATGCCGCGGAGTACCCACAAGTTTCATGCCGAAACGCTCCACGTCGTACCTTGGGGTCAGCGCCGCAACGATCTCGATGTCGCATCCGTTACACGATGCAGCGTTCACGTGGAAGACCCAAAGGCTCTTGTCAAAGGATTTGGTCAGCTTCATCTCAGATCACCTCACCCAGGCCAACATGACCAGTAGTACCAGTACAAGCGTGCTCACGAACCAGAACACGTATTCGTTGATTATCCCGCTGTGGAACTTCTCGACGGGCTTGTAGTATCTGTCCAACGCCTTCGTGAAACCCCAGTATAGATTGCTTCCCGGGACCACGATCGGCCTGCCGTCGATCTCCGTGGGGTTGCCGAAGAGATAGGGTTTCTTGCCCTCCTCCCTGGGAGTCATCCCCTTCTTACCGAAGAAGCTTCTGATCATCACCGCTATGATCGTTGCGGAGATCATCGCCCCCATGAACACGACTGCGTTCCAGGCACCGTGGCCCGTGAACAGCGTCAGGGAAGTGGAGGTCGTCCCGCCATCGCCCGTCAGGGCGTTGACGGCAGGGTCCACCAGGGACCTGACCACCAGCGATGGGGCCATGGAGAATACCAGTATTATCCCCGCAAGGACCGCCATGCCCATGAGCATGGGGGCTGGAACCTCTCCTCTGGCCATTTCCTTCATTCTCGGCCCCATGAAGGCCGAGTAGAACACCTTTACGAAAGATGCGAGGGTCAACAGGGATACCAGCATGGCAATTGCACCAATGATCGGATTGAACTTGAAGACCGACTCGTAGATCAGGAATTTAGAGGCGAAGCCGTTCATCGGCGGTATCCCGGAGATCGCCAGCGCACCGATTATGAAGAACAGGGCCGTCAGCTTCATATCCCTGCCAAGGCCGCCCATCTTGTTTAGGTCCCTGGTGCCTGCCTTGTATATTATCGCGCCGGCAGTGAGGAAGAGAAGGCCTTTGTACATTGCGTGGTTGAATATATGGAATATACCGCCTGTCATGGCCGTCCTTCCGAACTCGTCAAAGCCTCCTGTGGCATATACTGCCATACCGACACCGACACCAAGGAGCATGTATCCGGTCTGGGATATCGCGTGGTACGCCATCAGCCTCTTGATGTCCTTCTGGACAAGTGCCATGGTAACCCCGACGAACATCGAGACTACTCCAAGTATTATCACGATCCAGCCCGCAGCATGCAGCAGATCGATCGTCAGATGTATGTTCGACCCGTAGAGTGTGAACACCATCCTGAACATCGCGTAGAGGCCGGCCTGAGAGGCGGTCACGAAGATCGCCGTAACAGGTGCCGGGGCCTCTGAATAGGCATCAGGTGTCGCCATGTGCATCGGTACTGCACCCGCCTTGAGGGCGAACACGGTCATCATGAGGCCAAGGGCCACCTTGTCCACCATGAGAAGCTCCGCGTTCCCTCCGATAGCCTCGCTCAGGAACTTGATGTTCAGATGGCCATACTGCCCGTAGAGAAGACCTACGGAGAAGAGCAGTATCAGACCTGCGATGGTCGAGTAGATAAGGTACTTGGCAGCGCCCTCGAAAGCCTCCCCCCGCTCCGACCTGAACACCGTCAGGCCGCACAGCGCTATCGAGGAGACCTCGAACCAGACGAACAAGTTGAACAGGTCCCCCGTGAACACCATGCCGATGTTGGCGGCCAGGACCAGAAGCATCAGTGCGAAGAACTTGGCGTTCCCCGTATACTTCTTCACGAAGGATATCGAGTATATTATCGCGGCCAATGACACGGTCACCATGATCAGTCCCATGAAAGCGGACATCCCATCGACAGCGAATGATATCCTTACCACATTATCTCCAGGCAGGGGTAGTTGTGTGTTCTCTGCCCCGAAGATATAGGTGTTGACAACGTCCCCTCCCTCGGAGAGGACATCCCATGCGAGGACGTACATTAAAACGGTGGTCGCAAACACGCCAAGCAGGGCCCAGAACTTTCCGAACTTGGCGGAAAACTTGAACAGAAGCGGGGTCGCGAATGCGAAGAGCAGCGGAATGGCCACCACCATGGCCGGGGCCTGCTCTATCAGGTGGTTGTAGAAGGTCATCCTCGAAGCCTCCTGAACTCATCGGTGGATGTGACCTTGTGCTTCTTGTACGCCTGCATTATGAACGATAGAAGAAGGGCGGTGGTCGCCAATCCTATCACGATCGATGTCAGGGTCAATGCGTGGGGGGTGGGCAACGAATATGTCGCCGGTGTCCCACCCATGATCTGACTTGTGAACACAGGCGCAGATAACCTGTCACCACTGTTGAATGCCAATGTGATCAGGAAGAGGTTCGCACCCGCCTCCATGATCACGATCCCCATGGCGATCTTGATCAGGTTCTTCTTTACAAGTATAATATAGAGACCTATCGCCAACAGGGCGATCACGGTGATATAGGGTAGTTCCCCCAGTGCCGTCGTCATATTACTCACCCTCCTTACCGTCGAATGCGAAAAGGCCCATCGTGATTATTATCAGGGTCAGGGCGGCCACGACCTCCATGCCAACGAACAGGTTGAGCAGGGGTACGGTCCCTCCCGAGAGAAGCGGCGCCGAGTTCGCGGGCCATCCGGCGAATTCACCGGTGACGGGCTCTATCACCTTTCCGAAGAACAGGCTGTCACTTCCTGCCAGGAAGTTGAACAGGAAGAAACCCGATCCAAGGCCCAGAAAGCCCAGCCCCACGAATGCAAGAAGGCCGGTGCTCTCGATAAAGGAGAGGATGTTCTTCTTCCACACCCTCGTGCCGAAGGCGATCAGGACCAGGGTCATAACCGTTGCGATTATGGCCCCTCCCTGGAAACCCCCACCTGGAGTTAGATGCCCGTGGAGGATAATATATGCGCCGAAGAGGAATATCGGGCCCAACAGAAGCTTGGTGATGGTCCTTACCACCGAAGACATCGGTTTCATTTCACACCACCTCCCTTCCTCTTCTTGGCATGGCCTTTCTCTGGAAAGGCACCGCGGAGCGCCATCATGACGCCGGTCACCGCCGCGAAAAGGACGGTGGCCTCACCAAGCGTATCGAAACCCCTGTAATCGAAGACAACGGCGGACACCACGTTGTTCGTGGCGGTCTCATCGCTGGTGGAGTTGGCGAGGAAGAAATCATCCATGGCGGTCCTCTCCACCGATCCATCGACGTTCTCTCCGGCCACGGGGTCATAGATGTACATCTTTCCCTCCGGTTCGCCGAAGTCCCTCATCTCGTAAACGGTAAGGAGAAGCAGGGCCGCAAGGGACATCAGGAATATGATCTTCACACCTTTGCCTATCATCACTGCTCCCTCCTTCTTGTCGCCCTCACGGCGAAGATCAAGATCGCGGTCGTCAGGCCAGCTCCAATGGCCGCCTCTGCGATCGCCACATCCGGTGCCTGTAGTATAAAGAACTCAAGTGACAGCAGGAGGCTCACACTCGCAAGGGCGATCGTTGCGGAGAGCAGGTCCTTGAAACGCACCACAAGCATTGCTGACACGATCATGCCGATCAACACCAGCAGGTGTATGAGGTCGTACCAGAATCCAGCATCCGAAAGAAGTTCCCCGTAGGTCACGGTTCCACCTCCTCGAACTCATCGATCACTGCCTGCTCCGGTTTGATCCCGGACCTCCTGGCCGCCCTTGCTATCGCATGGGCGCCGGTCGGATTGGTGATCAGCAGAAGGATCAGGGCCACCAGGGTATGTCCTATAAGGGTCAGATATGCGCCCTTGTTGACCTCATCCGCCTCGAAGAACCTCCAGAACCCGAAGAGTATCACCGCTGCAGAAAAGAAGATCATGCCAAAGGTGGTGGTCTTGGTCGCTGCATGCAGCCTGGTATAAACGTCGGGAAACCTGTGAAGCCCGATACATCCCAGGGCGATGAAGAAGGATGAGATCGCTATCAGTACGATCATTGCGATAATGACGCCTTCCATGCTAATTCACCTCCTCCTTGGACCCTTCCATGTATTTCGCTATCACCAGTGTGGTCACGAACGAGAGCACAGCATACACGATGGCGATGTCTATGAAGATCACCTCTTCGTGATATGCGCCAAGTCCGATCATCATTCCCACCACGAGCGTGTTCACCGTATCCAGCGCGACTATCCTGTCCGGGGATGTCGGTCCGAACAGCAGTCTGACGATGGCGACGATCATTCCCACCGCCATCACGGCAACGCCTATTATCAAGATGTTGAACTCCGTGAACGTCATTCCGCAACCCTCCTTGCCCACTCGGGGAATCCTCCGCAGACCTCTCTCATCTTCTCCTGGTCCGTCCTCGTATCCTTGACGAATATCCAGTGGATGAAGAAGTCTCCGGTCCTGTCGTCCACATCGACCGTGAGCGTACCGGGCGTGAGGGTGATGGAATTCGCCAGGACCGTCCTGGCGAGGTTCGTCCTCAACCTGGGTTTTATCCTCACTATCCCGGGCCGTATCCTACCGGTTATGACCCTGAATGCCACGTCAATGTTCGCAAAAGCCATCGCAATAATGAAAGGGAACAGATAGACGATGAAGATGGCCGGCTTGATAACAATATTTGCCGGCTTACCTATTACGTCGTTCTCCCCTTTTCCCAACAGCATCCTGCTGACGATCGCCGCCAGGAGTGATAGGACCACGCCGGCAACGATCTCCTCCACCGCGAAGTAGATACCCAGGGTACCACCGGGTTCTCCAGAACCCAACACGAGCAGAAGATAGAGCAGGAGTACCCCAATAAACGTCACCAGAAACGTCAACATAACTATGGGACCCCCTTATTTTTTCCTTGATTTTAGAAACCGTTTGTGCGTATACAGTTTTACTATTTAAACGGATATTATAATCCATTGTGTGATGTTTATACACATACGCGGGAACCAAGCGATAATTATGGATGGGACCTAAGGACATCATGTAAATTATTGAACAATGGATCACAGCGCACAGGGGAATATTCCCCATGGATGTTGGAGGTACCCTGCTAAAGATCCTCAAGGACCACTACCGTGTTACCAACGGTGATGTAGTTCACGCTCCGGCCCTGGAACATCCAGGTCCTCTCCACCTCTACGAGGTCGGCCGTGATCTCAACCTCGCCCTTTCCATCCGGGTCCATTCGGACCTTTCCATCCGCCACCATCTTTATCGCCAGATCCTTCCCTGTTCTTGGGTCCTTGAGGACCTTTACTATAGCGCCCATCCTGTCACGGTAGAGAGGG
>JAGLEG010000117.1 GCA_023145185.1 Thermoplasmata archaeon | reverse complement strand
TTTAGAACGTAACCCATAACATCACCCGAAGGTCCCTGTGGTCGAGGGGTCCCTCATGGGGCCCGTTCGATCATATCCACACGGCTATGGGTGGGGAATCGAAAGGATATAATTATACGTTTTCATGAACGGTGGAGGGGGCATATGACGGCCCAACAAAGGTTATCTATCAATTCGGCGATAGTCCCACGGAATTCCGCCCGGGGTGAAATTGGCACGGGATGCCCCACCTGGACGGACGATATGAATATGGAGGGTAATTATGTTCCAGGAGAAAGAGCAGTTCCTAAGTAGAGACGAGATAGAGCAGGTACAGCTGGAGAAGCTGAAGAAACAGATCAAACACGCGTACGATAACGTCCTGATGTACAAGAGGAAGTTCGATGATATCGGCCTGAGCCCGGAGGATATCAAGACGCTCAAGGATGTGGCCAAGGTCCCCTTCACCGTCAAGAACGACCTGAGGGACCACTATCCCTACGGGATACTTGCCGTCCCTCTGGACGAGGTCAACAGGATCCACGCATCCTCCGGCACAACTGGTGTGCCCACGGTGGTATCATACACCGAGCAGGACCTGAACACATGGTCGGACCTCATGGCGAGATGTTATGCTTGCGCCGGAGCTGACGAGACGGACATCATACAGAACGCCTACGGCTACGGCCTCTTCACTGGTGGCCTTGGCTTCCACATGGGTGCGGAGAGGTTGAGGGCCATGGTGATCCCCACCGCGACAGGGAACACCAAGAGGCAGATCAGGATGATGAAGGATATGGAGACCACGGTCCTTTGCTGTACTCCATCCTATGCCCTCTACCTCATCGAGGCGCTGAAGGAGGAAGGGGTGGACCCGAAGGAGCTGAGCATCAAGATAGGGATGTTCGGCGCAGAGCCGTGGTCAGACGAGACCAGAAAACACATCGAGAAGAGCCTGGGGATCCAGGCCCAGGACCTGTACGGGATGTCGGAACTGTACGGCCCGGGTGTGGCCGTCGAGTGCCCGGAACAGGATGGGCTCCACATCTGGACGGATGAGTTCCTGGTGGAGACCATAGACCCGGATACCGGAGATGTCCTTCCCGAGGGGGAGAAGGGAGAGATCGTCTTCACAATGCTCACCAGGCAGGCGATGCCCCTGCTGAGATACAGGACCCGGGACCTTGCGGTGATCAACTGGGAGAAGTGCAAATGCGGAAGGTCCCATCCAAGGATCATGAGGATCAAGGGGAGGACCGACGACATGCTCATCGTGGGAGGGGTCAACGTATTCCCATCCCAGATCGAGGACATACTGGTGGGCATAGAGGAGCTGGGCGAGCAGTTCCAGATAATTCTGGAGACTGCAAAACTGGACCACCTCTACGTTCAGGTTGAAGTATCACCCCAGTTCTGGGGGAAGGTGGACCTGAAGGAGCTTTCGGCCAAGGTTGGAAAGAGCCTGCAGGAGTCCCTTACGCTCCGGGCCCGTGTCGAGCTTCTCGAACCCGGTACGATACCCAGGACACAGGGTAAGGCGAAGAAGGTCATCGACAAGAGGAAGACCATCTAAGCATGATGGTGTAGATCGTTGAGGCATGGGGCCCAGCCCCATGCCGTTCCCTTGATAAGCGTTCCCCTGATAAGGTGAGATTAAAGGGGATAATAATTTAAATATGGAATGCCAGAAGGGTATGCGGGTTTTCCCTGGAGGAACGTCCTTGATAGGCCTTAGGAAGCTGTTGAAGATATCACTGGTGATCATCGTTCTCCTCTCGGGCGGATCGCTTTTTGGGTCGGGCTCGGGGGAGGACTCCGATACAGAGGGCCGTATCTACATATCATTGGAACTTGAGTTCGATCCCACCACTTTGGAATTTATCATAGTGGATGGATATCACGCTGTCATCGCAGACAGCTGCTCCATGCCCATGTCGCCGGGTGAGGCCGCACTTCCAGTTCGAAGTATCGAGATACTTGTACCTCATGATGCTGAGAGCATAGAGATCAGCATACCGGAGATGGAGATAGAGATGATCCCGTTCGAGGGCGGGATAATGGGCATTCCATATCCGTATCCTGTATCGCAGGCCGGTGAGACGGTACAACGTCCGGCACAGAGCGTTCCCGGGTCGGTCCTGGAGTTCGTCGACGATGGATACACCAGGGGCTATCGGACCCTCACCTACACGTTCAATCCCGTGCTGCCCGTGGATGGGGCTTTGGCGGTCGTCACCAGGATGGAGATCCTCCTCTCCTTCACGGGCACGGAGGAGGAGGAAGAAGGGGGCCGGGAGATATCCTCCTTTGACACCATGGTGTCCAGGTCCATCGAGAACCCGCAGGACATGAACAGGTTCTCCAGGTCCAAGTTCGACCCCACCGGGATACTGCAGGATGATGACATCCAGTACGTGATAGTGACAGATACTGCATTTGTGGGTGATGCGTTCGAGCCGCTGGAGGGGTGGAAGACGAGGAAGGGCGTACCCAGCAGGATCGTGGAGATCTCCTTCATCATGGAAAACTACAACGGAACGGACCGGGCGGAGAAGTTGAGGAATTTCATTAGGGATGCCGTTGCCAGCTGGGACACCGAATACGTGCTGCTGGGAGGAGATGTCGCATTGGTTCCATACAGGGCCTGTTACGGCTACGTATACTCCGGAAGCGGCCCCGCCGAGGAGAAATATATCACCGCAGACCTCTACTTCTCGGACCTCGACGGAACCTACAACGCGGATGGTGACGCCATCTGGGGAGAGGTCGCGGACAACGTTGACCTGCATCCGGACGTATTTGTCGGGAGGGCCCCTGTCCAGACGGAAGGCCAGGCGGGCGCTTTCGTATCAAAGGTGCTCGGCTACGAGATAGAGCCGGGAGAGGGATATCTGCTCAATGTGACCATGGCCGGAGAGTACCTTGATTCGACCAGCAACTCATCTGTAGGGAACGACAGGATCGTCAACGATCTTATACCGGGCGCATACAATGTCACCTCCCTGTACGATAACGGCTACAGACAGGCCGGGAACCTGTCCAAGAGCTCTTTCATCAACTCGCTCAACCTGGGAGCCGGCCTGACCTTTCACTCCGGCCACAGCAACGCGAACTCCATGGGCATGGGGTCGCCCACGGGAGGTTCATACATCCTGTACAACGGCGACGTGTACAAGTATGATACCGATGCGGGAACGGGAGTCCTCTCCTCGATAGGATGCATCACAACGAGGTTCGAGTCCAACGACTGCATCGCGGAGAAGCACGTGCTGGAGCCGGACGGGGGCGCGATCGCATACATTGGAAACAGCAGGTATGGTTGGTATGCTCCCGGGATGCCTGGTTACGGGGCGTCCGCACAGTTCCAGTACATCATCGCAGAGGAGCTGTTCAAGAGGGATATTCAGAGGCTGGGAGATCATTTCGCATCTGGCAAGAACCAGTTTGTGGGGTATTCATCCAACGATGGTGCTGCCAGATGGATCCAGTACACGCTCAACCTGCTTGGAGACCCCGAGATGGCGGTAAGGACCGTCGAACCAGGAGAGCTCAATGTATCCTTCATCCCCTTGACAGGGTCGTCCGACGTGGATATAAACATCTCAGTTCGCAATATGTCCGGGACCCCTGTGGAAGGGGCGCTCGTCTGCCTCCAGCAGGCGGGTTATTACGGGTACGGCCTCACGGGCCCCGGGGGCTATATCAATTTCCTCTTCTCCACAAACACCACCGATAAGGTTGATCTCACCGTTACGGCCGGGGGATATCTCCCCTTCCTTTCGAACCTGACGGTCGACCCCATCCTGCCGGATATATGGCTAATGGAGGCCCCATGGGCAACGACGGGCGATCTGCTCCCGGTAACATATTCAGCATCTGATGATAAGGGCGTTGGATCGGTCCGTGTGGAATACAGACAGGATGGGCCAGGTGGGAACGTATCGGGAGTGGTGGACCTGACTGGCAACGCGACGCTCTGGTCCGGATATGTCCCGGTTCGGGCAACGTCCATAGAACCCGTGTACATCAGGGGGATCGCGGTCGATGTTCCAGGTAACATCAACTGGACATCGGAGCAGGGGATCGAGGTCTTGGACAACGATCCTCCCGAGCTCATTTCCGATACCACGCCGGAAAGTGGCCTCACGGGAGGCGATCTGGGGTTCGAGTGTGTTGTTGGTGACAACATAGCCCCTGATACTGTACTCCTTACCTGGTGGTATGAGGGGTCATCCAAAGGAGAATATCTCCCAATGATATCATCAGATATGATCAACTGGTCCGCAGGGATCCAACTCGCCATTGACATCGCGGATCCGATCCTGTACACCTATGACATCGTGGACGTCAACGGGAACCACAGGATCACCGATGTGGAGGCTGTAGAGGTGCTTGACGACGACATTCCAATGATATTGTTCGATCATTCCGATGGAGTGGGGACAACATCCGATGATATGCATTTCTCCTTTGAAGTATCGGATAATATAGGGATAGAGGCAACGTTCCTCAAGTGGTGGTATGGCGACGAGGGCTCCAAGGTGAATTCAACCCTAATCCTCATGGAGAACGGCTCCTACGAGCACGTGATGACGATACCTGTGGACCAGGAGAGCGAGATAGTGTACGAGGTCCACGCTGTGGACCTGTCGGGAAACTGGAACCACACGCAGAGGAGAGAGGTGGACCTGATCGACAACGACCGGCCACATCTGGATCGGGACCT
>JAGLEG010000116.1 GCA_023145185.1 Thermoplasmata archaeon | reverse complement strand
AGCCGACCACGGGGATCAAGGACCTACTGAACCTCAGCGAGATAGGAACAGTGGCTGACCTCCTGTCCCGGGAAGACCCGCCCAAGAGGTTGGATATGGTCATGCTCCAATCGTGCCTCATGGGTAATATTGAATTCTGCTATGAATTCTCGAAATTTTCTGATTATTACATCGCATCGGAGAACGTGATGCACCTGACCGGCAACCAGGATGACAAGGTCCTCAAGCAGCTGGAAAAGAATCCGTCCTGGACGCCGAGCAGATTGGCCAGGGAGTTCATAGATATCGAGTACCGCTACTCAAGGGACGGCATGACAGACCCACCCTGGAACATCATGGACTGGGATGGTAAGGAGAAATTGACGTTATCATGCATAAACAATACGTTCATGGCGAAAACAGACATCATCGATCAGATGGAGATGTTGAACAGGGCTTTGCTCGATGGGGCCGGTTCCGACCCCGGCTGGTACATCCCAAATCTCATCTCCTCGATATCAACCGAGCACACGGACCATTACACCAATGAGTTCGGTTACATACAGATCGATTATTTTCATTTTCTTCAGTTCTGGAATGATCTTGGCGGCCCTCAGGACGGGATATTTCCCGTACTACAGAACCTCTCCATGAACATCAGCAGGATCCTCTGGAACATGGACCTCGGCAAAAGGGGAATAGAATATGAAAAGCATGATCAAACATACTTTGATCTCACGAAAGGACTCTCCATATATCTCCCTTTTTCACCAGTTGAATGGCAGTCGACAAAGATAGATTATCAACGATCCTCCCTCAGCAAGCGAACGAACTGGGGGGCCGTGGTGGACCTGCTGCATGACAACCATCCTCCGATCATCGAACCGGTGGGCACCATCAGCTCATATCCGGAAGAATGGGTATTTTTAACATTCAATGCGACCGACCTGAACGGAGATATGGTCGATATCTCGGTGGAATGGACCGATGCACCATTTTCAATATCCATTAATTGGCCTCTTTCCATCTCCTTCATCGCAACCGGGGAACAGATCGGGACCTACCACGCTAATTTGAAGTTCGATGACAGGAACGGCTCCTCTTCCATGAAGGAGATCGAGATAGAGGTGATGCCCTTCAATATTCCCCCCATTATCGAACAGATCCCACCCCAGGCCGCCTACGCGGATGAGGAGTTCACCTATCAGCTTTCGATATCCGATCATAATACGGAAGATGTTCTGTCAGTATCGTGTAAGTACAGCGAGAATGGCAGCTGCTGGATCGATGATGATCGGGTCCTGCACGTTATTCCGGGCCAGAATGACATCGGCCATGGGATCGTTGAGGTATCCGTGTCCGATAACAACGGTTCGGACACGAATGTAAAATTCTCGATCGACGTGTATCTGCGAAACTTCCCACCCGAAGGTCCGGATTCGCTTGAGTTCCAGATCGAAGCGGGGGATATCGATGTGAGATATGTGGGATATCTGGACCCGGATGGCGATGCTATATCGATAGAGGAAGGGGCCTGGTGGCCGGATTGGATGGATATCTCCCTGGAAAATGAGTTGATATTTACCTTACATCCGCAGAATAATGACCTGGCAAGCTGGTTGTTCTCGATCAGGATCATTGACGGCAGGGGAGGCGTTCTGAATGTCAATATCAGTATCGAAGTCGTATCTCCCCCCGCACCTGCATTGTTACTTCCAGATAGAATGGCGATCGTTGAAAGGAATCAATACTCGATCGATCTGGAAACCGATTACATGGGCAATGGTGTCATTCATTATGAGATCCATTCCGGAGAAAACAATTTCATTTATTTCCATAATAATACTCTGGTACTTTCCCCCGTTGATGGGGACCATGGGACCTATCTTCTGAAGATCCGAACGATGATCGTTGGTGGATCTTACTCGATTTCAGAACACGTGATCCACGTCGAATATAACCTCTCCACCCTTGAGGTGAATGTGAAGATAGATCCGATCAAGGGGGTATATCACGTTGGAGATACGGTACGCGTGGAGGTATCGTACTCAGGATACGGTTCTGATCTTGATCTTGGACTTGCATTTCTTGAAGATGGGGATCTTATCTCCCTCGTGAATGGAACCAGGGCTTCCTTTGTTCTGTTCAATGTCTCGGATGCAGCCATCCTGGTATATCACGATTACCAGGGGCTGCACGTGGATCCTGTAAAGATACAGGTAGAGGAAAGAGAGGTCAATGAAGGGAGTTCGATAGGATTGCCTTTTCTGCTTATGATCCTGATCTCGATGATCCTCTCCGGGATGGTGGTTATGGCGATCGTTCTGGTAAGGAGAAGATCTGGACAAGAGAGGTCAATACCCAATAATAATGTTGATACCTGGTTAGGTCAATAAGATGGTTCCGACCTTTTCTCAAACGGGCAAATTAGATGATCGAGAAGATCGATGTCCATAATAGTGAAAGACCATCAGGAGGTGAGGAGAGTTGGGAAAGGATGAAAGGAAAGATAATACTCATTCCTCTCCGATCTGTTGGAATATTATCCTTCCGTTCTACATGGTGATAATGGGTTTTCAGGTGATCTTCTTTTTCATACCAATTGTGCTGGTCGAGTGGGCATGTGCGCATATTCTATCCAGCAGAATATTTCACATGGATGTCACGAAGAGATACACCCTGCTGGTCACGTTCATTTCAAATCTGTTCTCCACTCTTCTTGGTGTTATCGTGACATTGGCGATCGTTTATTCAGGTGATATATATCGTATGGATTCGATTTTCAATGAGTTGATCCCATCACTGATCCTCCTGTATGCCTTCAGCATACTTCTGGAATTCTTCATCGTATATTTTATGTTCAAGTGGTATTTGAAGAAGAAAGCAGATGATGATGAGTTGAAACAAGAACATATTTCCAATCAGAGGTTGATCGGAATATCGGGGATCATCGTATTTGCGCAGAACACGGTAACCTATCTGTTCTTTTGGATCCTTATCATGGTGATATCCTCTCCTGAATTAATTTAAAAGGTATGCACATAATGTCCAATATTCTCTTTGCAAGGATCAATGATCATGTCCGTGAGAATGCTTGTGGCCGTGGGAATGTCCCTGAGGATGGTGCGTCTCCTGCCCTCTCCCCGGCCTCATGTTCCCGAAAGCGCTGACCATTATCTCCTCCATAGCCGGATGTATCGTTTGAGCCTTTGCAAGGGGCATGTACGTACCCTTGCCCGCGTTCATCAGGTACACGAGAGGCTGTACCATGGTCGTGGCGTGGGGTCCTATCGCATGTGCCCCTAATATTACTCCATTCTCCGCGTTCAGGATCACCTTCACGAAGGACCCCTCATCGGCCATGGCGTACCCCTTGATGGCGTCGGTATACTTCGCTTCCCCCACCCTCACATTGTACTTCTTCACAGCCTCATCCTCCTTCAACCCCACCCCTGCTATCTCCGGATAGGTGAACACAGCGTGCGGCACCGCGTGTTCGTCCAGCTTCTCCATCTCTCCCTCAGATCCCGCCATCATGTTCTTCCAGGCGACGTCCGATTCGTAGTTGGCGGTGTGCCGAAAGAGGTTCCGTCCGATCGCGTCTCCTATGGCCCAGATCCCCTCAACATTTGTTCTCATGTACTGATCGATCTTGATCCACCCCTTTTCATCCGCCTCCACGGAGGTCTTCTCCGGATGAAGTATATGTGAATTGGACCCCCGACCGATGGCAACCATGATCTCCTCACCGTGGTAACGGTACTCCTTCCCGGTCTTCTTGCTCACCGCGAGCACATATTTGCCCTTATCATCCTTGCCCACGCCAACGACCTCCATTCCGGTGTGGACCTCCATCCTCTCCTTGAGCCTCCTCTTCAGCTCTACCGATATCTCCCTCTCCTCCTGCGGGACCAGATAAGGGTTCCTTCCCACGATCTTCACCTTGACCCCCATTGCGGAGAAGAAGTGGGCGAACTCTGTGGAGATGTACCCCCCTCCCATGATAACAAGGCTTTTTGGTAGTTTCTCCAATTCAAGCGCGGACGTGCTGGTCAGATATCCAATATCCTCCAGGCCATCTATTTTCGGGATGATCTCCCGGGAGCCCGCTGCAATGAGTATCATGGGCGCGGTGATCCTCTTCCCGTCCACCTCGATGACCTTGTGGTCAACGAACGCCCCTGCGGAATTGTAGAAGTCAAACCCTCTGGCGGCCATCAAGGACTTCGTCATTCCGGAGACGTCCTCATCCACGAGGTCGTGCATTCTCTTCATGATCAATTTGAAATCGATCTCCACTTTCGAGACCTTCACGCCCACCTTCTCCGCCTCCCTGATGGTCTCGATGACCTCGGCTGGATAGAGTATGATCTTCGTGGGGATGCATCCCCTGTTCAAACAGGTCCCTCCAAGGGGGCCGTCGTCCAGCATCGCAACCCTTTTCCCCATGCTGTGGGCCGAGGACGCCACGTTCAGACCTGCCCCGCTCCCCACGACGATCAGATCATATTCTATCACATTATTTCCCTTCATGCGTCGGAATGGACCTTATCGATTACAAAAGATATCCCTGACATCTTAACTCCATCAAAGCCTGGTCAACCACTTCACAAGCCTGACCGTCCACCCATCCTTTCGTGAGATGTCCATGAACAGAAGCGTGGAGGGGACGCCGAACACGATCCCAACAACCAGAAGGTCCCACCTCTTCATGTAGATGCATATCAAGGCACCGCCGACGTGGGCAATGAGCACCATAAGCTCGGGCCACCTGTTGTAGAGCTCCTCCAATAGCCTCACGGAAACCACAACCTGGAGATCAGATAGATGGCCAGAACGAAGAACAGGAGCGAGATGTAGCTCAGGGCCATGCCCACGGCCAGCCCCACCTCCTTGAATATCTGGGGGCGGGGAAGGGAGTCCACATCGTACCAGACCGCCGTGATCCCCCCCACTGCCATGAACCACGCCGCGTAGTTCGCAAGCGGCACCCCGAACCACTGGAACTCCTTCCAGTGCCAGATACCGTACGCAACGAAGATCGCATCTATGGATATGTCTATGGACACTGCCAGCACCCCCGCGAGCATCCCCTTCTCAAGCAGCTTCAGCGACCCCAGAACGGGATTCCTCTCGATGAGGGTGATCACGGAGTACATGATGGCGGTCCAGCAGAAGGGCACCGCCATCATGGTGTGGCCGATCTGAAGCCAGGCCTCGTTGTTGTACACGTAGTACCCGGAGAAATAGACGGTGATCTCCTCGAGGAAGAAACCGTAGACGAAGGCGAATGAGAAGAAGAAGAACGCCTTCTTGAAACCCCACCGCCTCCATCCGTGCAGGATCGAGATCAGCATGAACGACAGGCAGACCATCTCGAATACGTGGAGTATCAGCCAGGAGTCCCCTCCTTCCTCAAAGTCCATCCAGGACCCATCGATGCCCCGGGAGGGGACCAGCCTGGCGATGATAAATGTGAACACGACCAGTCCGGCGACTATCCCCGCCAGCCTCGGCGTGGTCCTGGAATCGAACCACTTGTTGGTGAACCTGCCACTATCGACCATTGTGAAAACCCCAACCATCTAGGCCAATTATAAATTGATTGATGACGATCGCCTGGAGGAGACAGCAGATGACGGAGCCCGTGGAAGTAGTAACAAGGAGAAAGGCCCAGACCTACGAGATAGATTTCGCGGGGGTCATGTCCAACCAGGTGTACTTCAGATGGCTGGAGGACCTCAGGACCGACCTGATATCCGAGTTCGTGGACCTTCGGGATCTGATCGAAATGGGAAGCGTTCCCGTCCTGGCGCACTCCGAGATCGATTACAAGCTGCCCGTTAGATTGCTGGAGGAGGTGGAGTGCAGGATGTGGGTGGAGGAGATGAGCTCCATGAGGTGGGCCGTCGCAGCGGAGTTCAAGGTGAACGGGAAGGTGTGCACCAGGTCCAAGCAGTGGGGCGTATTCGTGGACTCGAAGACAATGAGGCCCGTCCTGGCCCCAGACGTGTTCCTGAGAAAGTAAAGGGTTGATCATTCTCGATCGTCTTCCCATTGGAGCAGCCCGTGGATCCGGGACCTCTTCAGGCTCCCCTTCTGTGACCAGCTTTCAATACTGATCTCCATGCCCCTCATATCAGAGAACAGCCCTCTAACTTCCTCCTCCGTGAAGAAGTGCTGGAGGATCCCATCCTCCTTGAGAAAGCTTCCATCCTCCACCACCTTTCCCTTTCCGAACCTCATGTCGTGAACAGACAGGTCGAGGAAGGATATGACCCCATCTGCAGATAACACTTCGAGTATGTTCTCGACGCATCTCCTCCTCTCCTCATCAAGCATGGCCCCAAGAACGTGGTGCAGGAGCACACAGTCAAAGAGGCCGAGGTCACAGAGAGGAAGGGTTGCGTCCCTCTCAAGGAGCACGGCCTTCAGGCCCCTGTCCGACAGCCTCTTTTCGGCGATATCCAACCCCTTCGACGACAGGTCGATCGCCGTGACCCTCCACCCCCTGCCAACAGCAGATATCGTATTGTCCCCCGTGCCGCAGCCTATTTCAAGCACCCTTGCACCGGTTTCAAGATCGGGGAGCCCCTGTTTCGACCCACCCCACTTTACACCGCTTGAATATCTCCGGTCCCAGGCCACTTTCGGATCGTGCATCAGACCGTTATGTTGAACAGGCCTATAATACCGCTTGCTATGAACTGTATCGCTATCGTGGCCAGTATGAGGCCCATGATCCTCGAGATGGCCTTTGTTCCGGCCCTGCCGATCTTGATAAAGATCCTGTCCGACTGCCTCAGGATGAGGTATGAGATGGCCATGACGACGGCTATCGATATGACCACGACCATGGTGGTAAGCAGTATCGGCTGGCCCGAGGCTGACATGGTGATCATCACCGTGGATATCGAGCCCGGCCCGGCAAGAAGGGGTATCCCCAGGGGGATGATCCCTATCTGCTCCCTCTCCATGGAGTCGATCTTCTCCTTCTCCGTGAGCTTGGACGGCGACGTCATCCCCCTGACCATGTCCATGGCGATCATGAAAAGCACCACGCCTCCCGCGACCTTGAACCCATCCACGGTGATGCTGAAGAACTCGAAGATGAACCTGCCCATAAAGGCGAAGACAAGGAGCACGATAGCGCCGACGATCACCGCCTTCTTCACCGCCGCCTTCTTCTCCTTCCTCTTGTAACCTTCGGTAAGGGCGACGTAATTGGAGACCGCCCCCATCGGGTTCACGATGGCCAGGATGCCTATGAATGTTGCCAGGGCAAAGTTCAGGTCCACGCTTCCGTGGGAACAATATCTTATATATAAATGTGGTGATAAATCATATCTATCCGGAACGGGATGCCCCCACCGATACGATGAAGATCAACCTCCTCATAGTTACGATCCTGATCTCGGGGTCGATCCTCCTGTCGGGCTGCATCTCAAGCAGCTCAGATAAGGGAGGGGATGACGAGAACCCCCTCGAGGGCGAGGAGATCTGGGGCGTGGGCCTCGCATACCTGGACGACACGTACGACGGGGAGGTGTGGTACACCATGATCTCGGATTCCCGGGACTACGGGGTCATACTGGTGAACAATACGGGGAACGAGACCGGGACGGTGAGCCTTGAGGCGACCTCCGACGGAGGTTCGATATCGCTGGAAACCTCATCCCTGAGCCTCGCCCCCGGCGATGTGGCGCCCATCATGATAACCTACAGCGACCTTTCCGGAGGGGATGTCATCACGGTCACGGCGGAGATGAAGGACGCCCCCGTGACAACGAACGCCACCATAACCATCGTATGCGAGACCTCAACTACAGGGGAGGTGGGGGCCAAGGGGGACAAGGTGATGGTGGAGTATACCCTGAGGGACATCGGAGGAACGATCATAGATTCCGGAACCCTCCCCGCAACGGTGGGGGAGAGATACGTTGGCCCCGCCCAGCAGCTGGGATACATAACAGGATTTTACATGGGGCTTCTCGGGATGAGAAAACCGGGTCTGAACCCCCTGGCAGGCGATGGGGAGACCAAGACCATACAGGTCCCTCCTGAACTCGCCTACGGCACCGACCCGGACGCACACGAGCTGGGGGGAGAGGTCCTCTTCTTCACGCTGACCCTGGTCGGCTCGATATAGCGAATCCGTTTTTATCTGGAACGCGTTATCCCCTCAGGGAGCGGATATGAAAGATAGGACCCTTAAGGGTTTGACCTGGGAGTTTATCGCGTACATTGTCCTGATGCTCTTCACAGCGGCAGTGTCCTACCTGTCGCTGGTTGCGGAGGATGCCATGCAGGATATGATGATCTCCATGATCGTCCTTCTGCTTCTCCCCGGCATCGGGCTCCTGTTTGCAGGGCGCTTCTACCTGTTGCTGGGGGCAAGGAAAGTTGGCAATGTCGCCCTCACCTTCGTATCCTTGATGCTCGTCGTCTCGGTCCCGTTCGTGTTCATGGTCGGGGCCATGTCGGGGCCGGCGGCGGTGGTGATAATATCCTTCTCCTTCGGCCTCCCGTTCGTTGCCATGGCCCTTCCATATCTGAAGCTTGGGGGAAAGGTCCCCGCGATATTATCGATGATAATGGGGATGTTCACCGGCCTGATAATATTGATATCCATTGAGAGCGCTGTGAGCTCCCTGCCCTTCTTCGTCCTTGGGGTCCCCCTGATCCTGATATTCCTCTCCCTTGACACCGCATGCTTGATCGCGATGATCGGGAGGAGAAGGGATCTGAAAGGGGAAGATGATGAGATACTGCTCGCCCCCGTCCCCTCGGTGCCGAACCCCTTCAGGCAGCCGAGGCCCGCCCCAACGGAAGCTCAGAGGGCCGTAAAGCCTCCCAACCCCGGGGGGTTCAAGGTTGTGGAGAGGGAGGCCGCACCCCCGATGGAACGGGGCGAGCCGGTCCAGACCTTCGAGGAGTTCGTAACGGATCGCAGGCGGACAGTATCCGTGCATGAGGAGGATGTGTACATCACCAGAGGGGACCTGTTCATCGCGGAGAAGGACTTCTATCAGGTGTTGAGGATACCAAGGGGCGCCAACCACATCGAGATAAAGAGGGCGTACAGGAGGATGGCGCTCCTGTACCACCCGGATAAGAACAGGGACGATATGGGGCCGCTGTACGCGGAAGCGCTAAGGGAGGAGATGAGGAAGGTGAACAAGGCCAAGGAGCATCTGCTCGATGAGAGGAGGAGGAGGGAGTACGACCTCAAGCTGGCGTTCATCAAAAAAGTAGGGTGAAGGACTCAACAACTGCTCCAAAAAGGTTATTATCAGCCAAGTTTCTTGAACCATGGACAAGGGGTGTCAAATAATGTATCACAGAGGGCTCATTGGACTGCTTCTGGCCATGATCATCATGGGGCCGGCCCTGCCGATAAACGGTGACACCGTTCAGGAGTTGGCCGCCCCGGTCCCCCTGGCATATCAGGTCCACTCCGTGATAGAGATAACCAACGAGACCTCACTGCTGGACAACGCATCGAGGGAAGGGTGGCCAGGGGACGGTTCGGCGGAAACACCTTTCATAATAGATGGCTACTCCATAGACGCCGAGGGCGGTAGCCACTCCATTCTGATCCAGAACACGGTCTCCCACATGGTCATCTCCAACTGCTCTCTATTCAACGCAACGTATCCAGGAGGGTCGAATTACGGCCATGGATTGAAGATATCTTTTGCCGAGAACGTAACGGCCGTATCCAACTCCCTTTTCAACAACTCCTACGGGATATTCGTGGATCGGGCGTCGTCGATAAGCCTCAGGGACAACACGATATCCAACAACAGCGTAGAGGGTATCCGCCTTTCCAACTCGGTAGATGGAACCGCAACGGGGAATATCATAAACGCCAACATCAACGCCGGGATAGATGCATTCAACATGGACGGCCTGTTCATAGGGTCGAACGCGATATCCAGCAGCGTGAACGGCCTGTATGTTCAGGCTTGTAAAAATACCGTGATCATCGATAACAACATCACCAATTCAGGTTCCACCGGTGTATATCTGTACCAATCCAATGACCTCTTTTTCACG
>JAGLEG010000115.1 GCA_023145185.1 Thermoplasmata archaeon | reverse complement strand
TCTATGTCGAAATTCTCGAGGGAGAACTCCCTGGACCTCCTTGCCACCTCCTCCATCCTTTCCGGATGGGAAAGTAGGTCCGTAACGTCCTTGACCAGCTTTTCATAGCTCCCCGAATGGAAACCGATCCTGTTCTCCTTCATCATATCGTCCGGGTCCGAGTTCAAACCCACCACCACGGTCCCTCTCATCCAGGCTTGCAGATAGGTATTTGAGAAACCCTCGGAGAAGCTTGTGTTGACCAGGATGAAGGCTTTCGATATCTCCTTCTCAGTCTCTTCGAGAGGCAGTTCTCCGAGGTACTGGAGGTTCTGCACATTCTCTATACCAGCCTCCAGCTCCCTCTGAAAATCACCACCCAGAGGACGGCCCACCATCTTGAATTTAGCGCCGCAATCATTCAGATCGTTTGCCAGTTTCACAAATATGTCCGGCTGTTTGATCGGCTTGATATTGGCAACCCAGATCACAACAGGCGGGTCGTCCTTCCCGATATTGGCAATACCCGAAGGATACCCGTTCGGAATCACAATACTGTCGAAACCCATGTTCTTCTTCAATCGGTCCCGTTGATGGTTGGTCTGGCTAACGATCATATCCGACCATCTGAAGTAGGTAGATCTCCTCCTTTCGAATATGAGGTCCAGGAGCATGAACGGCCCAAACTTGATCCTACCCCGGTGACAGTGTTTCTCCATGGATATTGCGCTCACAACAGGGATCTTCCTCTCCCTTCCATACCTGGAGATCAGGTCGCTGAAATGAAAATCACCTCTCTGATACAGAACATCCACGTTCTCCCGGTCCAGTATCCTGTAGATAAACCCCTTGTTCACATACATCAGGCTTTTCCTGTTCAGAAATGGCCGTTTGACCCTGTAGATCCTGAGGCTCTTGGATACCTCTTCCGGGGTCTCGGAGCTCCTGTCACCGTAGCAGAGATAGACGATCTGGTGCCCTTTTCCCAGAAAATGGTCTATCAAGAGTGCTGTCTGGACCTCTGCACCACCCTGTCCCTTTTGATGGCGATAATATCCCCCCAGCACTATTCCTATCTTCATCGAGAAACACTTCCACTACATCAATCGGTTCTTGATCTTCCCCAGAATGGGTCTGATGTTGAAGAAATAGAGGTTCAATATCCCCCGTTTCCTCAACCCCATGAATGTCTCCTTGACCGGGCCGTAGGGCTTGATAAGCATCCCATCCTTGATCTGATCCA
>JAGLEG010000114.1 GCA_023145185.1 Thermoplasmata archaeon | reverse complement strand
TAGACGGATCGTCGGTCAAAGTAGATGGATTCTCTTTTTCCGATTGGTCAGACCTCAGGGTTCCAGAAGGCTTTATAAAATATTTTATGAAGAAAATGAAAAAGCGAGGAGTAAAGAACCTGAATGTGGAAATATACAATACTGACTCGAATACGCATAACAAGCTGAAGATATTCAAGAATCTTAAATTCGTGGCCGACAACGCAGGCAACATGACGGGCTATCAATCCTGGATGCTTGTGAAAACTCTGTAGGTGTGATCTAATATGATGCCCGGTGGAAGAATGAACCCCCGTCAGATGAACCGAATGATGAAGAAAATGGGCCTCAACATGGAAGAGGTAGATGATGTGAAAGAGGTCATTATCAGGTCTGGATCAGGGGAGATAATAATTAAGGCCCCATCAGTAACTATTATGGATGTGCAAGGTCAGAAGAGTTATCAGATACAGGGTGGCACGGAGGAAGAGAAAAGTAATTTGGAGACCATCCCACAAGAGGATATTGATCTTGTAGTATCACAGACTGGAGTATCTGAGGATGAGGCAAAAAGTGCTCTGGAAAAGGCAAATGGCGAACCAGCTGAAGCAATAATCTCACTGATGGGCTGATAGTAAAAACCGCTATCAAAAGTGTTATCATATTGAACCAGATATCCCAATCGCCTTACGCGTAAAATGGGAGTGTCCGGAGATGCATTACATACCAAATGACAGTCTTGAGGAGGATATCCTAAAAAGAATGGGGTTATCTTCAATCGATGATCTTTTTTCCGATATACCAGAATCTCTTAGATTGAAACGACTTAACATTCCAGAAGGTATATCGGAACTTGAGGTGATGAGGGAGTTCAATGAGATGATGAACGGGTCAACCTGTTCCTCTTCCATACTTTCATTCCTTGGAGGAGGTTGTTATGATCACTATATTCCGGCTTTATCGGGACATATACTTTCCAGGTCTGAACTATATACCTCTTATACACCCTATCAACCAGAGTTATCTCAGGGGATGCTACAATCGTTGTTTGAATATCAATCATTGATGGGCGACCTATTGAAAATGGATGCAGTGAACTCTTCAATGTATGATTGGGCGACAGCGATAAGTGAATCGGTCCTGATGTCAGCGAGGGTATCCCGAAAGAAGATCTTTCTTCTTCCCGAGATAATTAGCAGGGACAAGATCGGCGTTGTAGAAAACTATGTAAGAGGCGCAAATATCGATATAAAGAGGATCCCTTTCAACAGGGAGACAGGAACAACTGATGAGACAGAACTTGAAAGAATGATAACCCCTGACATAGCAGGAGTATACCTGGAAAATCCCAACATGATGGGCCTTTTCGAGCCAGTAATAACAAGGGTAAAGAGTTTGCTTGGCCCCAGACAGATGCTGGTGGTTGGGATCAATCCCCTATCTTTGGGTATGGTCTCCCCCCCTGGAAGTTATGGTGCTGATATCGTTGTGGGAGATGCACAACCAGTAGGATTACATATGAACTACGGTGGTCCCACTGCTGGAATATTTGCATCGACAATGGACATAGTTAGAAAGATGCCTGGCCGGATCATAGGTTTAACAAAAGATGCAGAGGGGAACATGGCCTTCTGCATGACCCTATCCACCAGGGAACAACATATTCGAAGGGAACGAGCAACGTCCAACATTTGCACGAATGAGGCACTTAGCGCCATATCTGTTGCTATACATCTGGCCACACTGGGGAAGAACGGATTGAGAGAACTATCGATTCAGGTGGCATCAAGGGCAAGAAATCTGGCAGAGAGAATAGATCTTCTGGAGGGATTCGATGCTCCTGCCTACGGTGGACATTTCTTCAATGAATTTCCAGTAAGATGTGATGTTGATGTACAGTCATTGTTGGATGAGGGTAAAAAAAGAGGGGTATTGATAGGTATAAACATGTGCCCGGAGATAGAATGCACGGACAAGATATTCACAATATCCACAACAGAGATGCATACAATGGAGGATTACGATCAACTGTTGAAAATTTTAAAGGAGTCAAGGGAGGTGCTTCAATGAACGGAAAGAAATATCATCAGGCTGTTTACGATGAACCTCTGCTGGTTGAGATCGGAGGAGGAGGAAAATGCGGAACCTCCCTGCCATCCTGGCAGGATATGAGGGAAGTAAAAGACCTAATCCCTGGAAATATGATAAGGGATGAGCTTAAGCTACCTGAACTATCTGAACCAGAGATAATGCGGCATTTCCTGAGGCTATCTCAGATGAACTATGGAGTAGATTCAGGGATATATCCACTGGGGAGCTGTACCATGAAGTACAATCCTAAGATAAACGATGTTATCTCATCGCATCCCACATTCAGACAGATCCACCCCAGACAACCTGATGATACTATCCAGGGACTATTGAAGATACTTTACGAGCTTCAGGAGTATCTTTCCGAAATAGGTGGATTTCATACAACTACACTTCAACCTGCAGCTGGTGCCCAGGGAGAATTTACGGGACTGCTTATAGCCCGAAAATTCCATGAGAAGAACGGACAGGACAGGGATGAGGTAATAGTTCCCGATTCTGCCCATGGGACAAATCCGGCATCCGCAGTAATGGCTGGTTTCAAACTAATAACTATCAAGTCTGGAGAGGATGGAGAGGTAGATATTGAGGCTCTCAAAGATGCCTTATCGGAGCGGACAGCCGTTTTCATGATCACAAATCCAAGCACACTTGGCATCTTCGAAAAGAAGATACTTGAGATAAGAAATGAATGTCACAAAGCAGGGGCTTTGCTCTATTATGATGGTGCAAATCTAAATGCTCTTATGGGCAAGACGAGGCCGGGCGATATGGGATTTGATATTATGCATTTCAACCTACACAAGACTTTCGCCACGCCTCACGGAGGAGGTGGCCCAGGTTCAGGTCCAGTAGGAGTTGCAGAAAAATTAAAGGAGTACATTCCTGTCCCTCTGGTTGTCAAGAATGGAGAACGATTCAAACTGGATTACAACATTCCTTATTCAATTGGGAAGGTCAAGGAATATTTTGGAAATGTGGGTGTTTTAATAAGGGCATGGGCATACATAAGAATAATGGGAGGATATGGTTTGAAAAGGGCTTCAGAGATTGCAGTCCTTAATGCGAA
>JAGLEG010000113.1 GCA_023145185.1 Thermoplasmata archaeon | reverse complement strand
CAAGTATACCAAGCTAACCCACGGGCCCATAATAATCGCCTGGTTTATATGGGGAACAGAGTAAGCCCTATAAACCTTACTATAGATAGTATATCTTCATCCTATCACTGGTTCTTGTAATAGGACGAATAGATCGCGGAGAGAAGATGGTGGTCGACGTCGATAAAGGGCATGCTCTCCTTCAGAATGGAGATGTTCGGGCCTATCAGTTCCATCAGCTTTTGAAACCTCTCAAGGGCCTCATGGATGCCGCCATCCATTGCTTCATTGATCGTGTCATCTATGGATTTCCTGAGATGCATCGGCAGATCGTCGTTGTCTATCAGGTCCTTCAGGAACTTATCGTATATCTCGCAAGCCCCTTTATGGTCCCCCAGTTTGTAGTAGAGGGATGCCCTGGTGATCATGAAGTAGTACCTGAGGTTTGGAGGGATATCCTTCTCGGAAAGAGAATCGATACTTTTCAGCGCTTTCTCGGGACCCTCAACCTTCTCCTCAAGGAAGGGGATCCACAATCCGGCCGCCCTGATGGATGAGGAGGTGAGGTCATCTTTCGATCTCCCGGAGGCCGCCTTCCTCAGATGATCCAGCGAGGCCTTGTCATTACCCTTGAGGAATTCCAGGCTTCCGGTGAGAAGATCTCTGAGGATCACCGTATCACCGTCCGGGTCCGTGTCAGCAAGGATATCTTCACCTGCCTCCTGCAGAAGGTCCTTGGAAGGGATCTGGAACTGTGCCCTTATCACCGTACGCAGGGCGTCATCGTGCCTCCCCGCGCCTATCTCATGGTGGGCCAGCTCCGAGACCCAAATAGGGACCGCGCCCATGCCCTCCTCCCCCTCCAGTGCAAAAGGGGTAGGGGGAACGTCGAATTGAACATCCTGGTAGAAGCCCGCCGATATCAACCTCTCATTCAAGATCTCCAGCAGCGCCTCGTGCGCCTTCCTCTTCTCGGGAGGAAGCAGGTGTTCCACGGCCTGTTCCTTGATGAGGTCGTGAATGACAAAGCCCCCGGGAGTATCGAAGATAAGGTGCTGGTCAACCAGCGTGGATATTACATCAGCTTCAATATCCTCTATGCTGAGGAGATCGTCATATCCGAACTGAAGCCTGCAGAGGGAGAGAAGCCCCAGAGTATACGTCTGCGGCCTGGATAGTTTGGAGAAGATCTCTATGGAGAGGAACTGCTCGAAATCGGTGGTCTCGATCCCGAACCCCTCCTTGTCCACCAGGACAAGTGCAAGCGGGTGTCCCCCGGTCTTTTCTATGACCTGGTCCACATCCTCTTTTGGAAATCCCCTCTCGATGAGGAACTTTCTGGAGGTCTCCCTGTCGAAGCCGAGGAGCTCCTCCTCACCGATGAGCCCGGTTATCCTCACATCCCTGATATCGTAGAAATCCACCCTGTATCTTGAGAGGACAACGAGGTTGAGGCCCTTCATGGCCGGAAGCCTCTCCTTGAACGAGGTAAGGAACATGAGGACCTCCTCGGGTGCCCTGTGAACGTCATCAAGCACGAGAAGTACTGGCAGTTCCTCTGGAAGGGCCTTGATCAGGTCGCAGACCGGCTCGATCTCTATCTCTGTGTTGGGATCGATGTAGTTCTTGAGGTGGTCCCAGCCGCATCCGGAGAGGAAGTTACCCAGCTCCTTGAGCATGTAACCAAGTGAGGTCCACTCCTTGAGGTCGATGTAGAAGATGTTCATGTCATCCTTGAAAATATCCGTGATCTTCCAGGAGAGGGTGGTCTTGCCGACACCTGCTATCCCGTAGATGACGGATATTCTCTTCTTCTTGGATAGGATCGCCTCCTTGAGGAACTCCACCTCCCGTTCCCTTCCGATGAATATGTCCGGGGGCATAAGGGAGTGGACGTATCTCTTCCTGTTGTGCTTCTCGTTCTGCTCCTCCCTCCTTTTGGTCCTGTCCCAGACCTTGGTGTTCAGAAGCTCCGAGATGATCGACAGGTCCATCTCGTTGTCGGTGAGCAGTTTTCCGAGGTTTGCCTCGCTTTTTCCATCCTCGTCTATTATCTCGATCTCTATTCTCTCCAGTTGATCGACGAGGTTTCTGGCCGTCATTATTCCCTCATCTGTGAGATGATACACCTTTCTCCTTCTGGAGAGCCCCTTGATATGGGCCAGGCTCTCCTCCAGTATCTGTTTGTCAATAAGAGACCCAACCGCCCGGGGGACGGCCGATCTGATGATGCCCAGCTTCCCTGCTATTCCATCCTGGGTTATGTCCATGGGGGCTTGAAATTCCCCACGGTACCTGGAGTAATGAAGAAGCAGGAGCATTATCTTTTCGCCAACGGTCAGCCTTATCCCCTTGGAACTCATAGATCATCACCGCCTGAACAATCCAGCATGAGGCATTTGTTTTCGCCTGAACGATCCAGTATATGGGTATATGTTTCCTTCTGGTATATAGATATTTTAAGGACATGAAGGTTTTTCCCAACAAATCAATTTATAGATGGAACGGGTGCGGAACGGTATGCCCATCAAATATACGGATATCCTGCTCCGATCCTGCACCGGCACTCCTCCAAAAGGGTGCAGGTACTGCGACCGGGGGACCAAGATGGTCCTCTACATCACCGGCATATGCACCCAGAGTTGCTTCTACTGTCCTCTCTCGGAGGAGAAGAAGGACAGGGACGTCATCTACGCCAACGAGCGGATGGTGGAGGGCCCGGACTGGATGGACCAGGTGATGGAGGAGGCCCACAGGATGAACGCGCTGGGGACGGGGATCACCGGCGGGGACCCCCTTGTCGCTCCGGAGAGGACGGAGGCCATTATAAGGAGATTGAAGGAGGAGTTCGGCAGGAAACACCACATTCACCTCTACACCGCCGCTATCTTCGAGAAGGATATCCTGGCCCGCCTGAAGGATGCAGGGCTGGATGAGATAAGGTTCCACCCGCCGATCGCCCTGTGGACCAGGGAGGCGTACGAGCGTCCAGGCCCTGCGAAGGATGATATAGACAGGTATATCTCGCTTATGAGCGAGGCCAGGAGGCTGGGTCTGGATGTGGGCTTTGAGGTGCCGGCGGTGCCTGATGCGGAAGGGGATAGTTACTCACAGGGGTTGTACGACCTCCTGAGCTGGGCCGCAGGAACGAATATGAAGTTCGTGAACGTCAACGAGCTCGAAGCGTCGCATACGAACATGGAGGAGTTTGCTAGAAAAGGGTATGAGCTCGTGGGGGACTCCATGGCCGTGGAAGGGTCACGGGACCTGGCCTGGAGCGCCATGGATGCTGCCCGCGTCGACCATCCGGATACCTCCACTGTTTTCCATTTCTGTTCGTCCCCATACAAGGATTCCGTCCAGCTTCGCAACAGGTTGAAGAGGACCGCAAATGTATGCGCAAAACCCTATGAGGTCATCACGGAGGACGGCACGTTGATCAGGGGTGTGATCGTCACGGATGACCCCGGCATACTGATGGGACGACTTCACGACCAGTATGATATCCCACTGGGATTGATGGAAGATAGGGAAGGCAGGATCCTGTTAGCGCCCTGGGTGCTTGATGAGATCGCAGGGGACCTCAAGGAGAGCTGTTACATCTCCGAGGTGTATCCCACCTGGGATGGACTGGAGGTTGAGAGGACCCCCTTACAGGTCCCGCCATAGGTTAAATATGTACGAACCATATCGCCGCAGTAATGGACTTCAGGGTAGGTGTCATAGGGCTTCAGGGGGACGTGGAGGAGCATATAACGGCGCTCAAGAGGGCCTTTGATGAGTACGGGATCGATGGGGAGGCCAGGTGGATCAGGCGCCCCCCGGACCTGGATGATATCGACGGCATCGTCCTCCCAGGCGGAGAATCGACTACGATATCCAAACTGCTGACTAAGTTCGGCCTGAGGGAGGCCCTGATCGAGATGGCAGGGGAGGGGGCACCGATACTGGGAACGTGTGCCGGGTGCGTTCTGCTCGCGAAGGAGGGGGACGAGCTTGTCGAGAAGACCGGAACCGAGCTTCTCTCATTGATGGAGATGGGCGTGGACAGGAACGCCTTCGGCCCCCAGAGCGAGTCGTTCGAGGCTCCCGTAAAGATCGAGGGCATAGGGGTCTACCCCGGTGTTTTCATAAGGGCCCCCCTGATCACCAGGGTCTGGGG
>JAGLEG010000112.1 GCA_023145185.1 Thermoplasmata archaeon | reverse complement strand
GACAATATCTCGATATCAGGTGGGAAAATGCCATTGACCATCTGTTATTCCTCCAATATTTCAGTTGCAGATAATACGATAAGTAACACCCAATACGGCATTGAGGCTCAATCGACCACCGATCTCAGGATCATCAGGAATAATTTCACAAGGGCATTTCATTTTGGAGTAAATTTGAGGAGCGATATAAGAACCGTGGTTAGTGAAAACGATTTTTACAATAATGACTACTATGGCCTCTATTCTTCAGGAAGTAAAGAGCTAAAGGTGTTCGATAATTTATTTTCAAACAATAATTGGTCAGCGATCGGATTATCCTGTAATGAAGCCATGATATACAATAACCACATTCAAAAAAGTATCTACGACGGAATCCAGATAAATGCCGTGGCTGAAAAAAATCGGATCTTTGGCAACACGATATCCAGAAATGGAAGAGATGGCATCCATCTGTTCAATAATGCAAAAGAGAATCTTATCTATGAAAATAATATATCATATAACACAAAGTCTGGTGTATATCTTGTCTTTGCCGAGAACAATAAGATCTTTAAAAATGAATTCCATGGAAATAAATATTTTGGCATCTTCGTAAACGAGACGATAGAATCATCGATATTTCAGAATGAGATGTACGAAGATGGTATTGGTTATGAAAAGAGCAATGGATTTTACCTCTCCAATGAAAAGGTTGTGATCAACAATACGTTGAACGGAAAACCGATAAGGATATACTTTGGAGGTTACCTTATTGGTGACTCCGTACCTAAAAATACGGGGCAGGTCGTCCTCCTCGATGTTACATGCCTGAAGATCGAAGGCATCCAGTTTTCAAATGCCTGTGTGTCAATAGTTACCAAGAATTCCCCCTCGTTGATCATTCAGGATTGCACATTCCAGAATAATTCCATATGTGGGATTCTTCTGACCAGCTCCCCCTATTCCCAGATAACGAGGTGTAATTTCTCTTACAATCAAGTGGGTATCATATCAAATACGTTCGGCGGTCCCGAAGCAGGGAGTGGTCTATTCGTTTTCAACGAGTTCTATCGCAATGACCACCATGGCCTAACAATAAAATCGCACTTCAACTCGATCCGAAATAACGAATTCAAGAGAAACGGAATATCGGGTATATTTTGTGAATGGATGCAAGAAACCATCATTGTGGATAATGATTTTATCATGAATCAGTACGGTATCATTCTGAAATATTGTTACAGCAATGATCAGATCACAAAAAACCTGTTCTACAAGAACGAAAGATATGGAATATGGACCGATTCCACAGATTGGC
>JAGLEG010000111.1 GCA_023145185.1 Thermoplasmata archaeon | reverse complement strand
ATTGAATGCGTGATTAATAAAAAATTTACCACCTCTCGCCAGAGATATATTGATTTGACATTAAATAAAGTTCGAGGCATGCCGGAGACTGATAGCGTTCTAATGGGATGCTTAGAAAAACGATCACTTAAAGCAACACCACAAATGTTTAAATATTGGAGTAAGGAGACATTGGCCCATTTTTTAGGGTATCCTTGCATTATAATATTTTACGTGATATTTATATAGTTAATATTTATTGCCTTGCAATAGTTATATATAGTGCGAATTCCCCCCAACCCCCCCAACCAGGGAAGCTGAGTTGATCGGGCTTTTTGCCCATGAACTGACGCTACACCAGGAGTTAATCACCATGTCTTACAAGGTTCAGATAGAGGAAACGAGGAAATGTTCAGAGTGTGGCAGCGAGCATCTAATTCGTGATTATGAAAGGGGGGAGCTGGGGTGTGGGGATTGTGGGGTCGTGATATCCGAACAGATAATAGATCAAGGCCCGGAATGGAGGGCCTTTGACTCGGCGCAGAACGAGCAGAGGGCAAGGACGGGAGCGCCCATGAACATGATGATCCATGACAAGGGGCTTTCAACCGAGATCGGCTGGAAGAACAAGGACTCCTACGGGAAGTCCATACCCACAAGGAACAGGGCCCAGATGTACCGGCTGAGAAAATGGCAGAGGAGGATCAGGATTTCCAACGCAACTGAGAGGAACCTTGCCTTCGCACTCTCCGAGATGGAGAGGGTGTCATCTGGGATCGGCCTGCCCAGGAATGTCAGGGAATCTGCAGCCGTTGTCTACAGGGGTGCCGTGAACAAGAACCTGATCAGGGGCAGATCGATAGAGGGCGTCGTTGCCGCTTCTATATATGCTGGTTGCAGACAGTGCAATGTGCCAAGGACGCTCGATGAGATCTCGGCAGCCTCAAGAGTCAACAGGAAGGAGATCGGAAGGACATACCGGTTCATGGCCAGGGAGCTCCAGTTGAAGCTCATGCCCACTTCTCCTCAGGATTACCTCTCGAGGTTCTGTTCGGAGCTGAAGCTCTCCGGTGATACCCAGTCAGCAACCCTTAAGATCCTCAAGGAGGCCGACGAGAGGGAGCTTATCTCCGGCAGGGGGCCCACAGGGGTCGCAGCAGCTGCAATTTACATCGCCTCGATCCTTACGGGTGAGAGGAGAACCCAGAGGGAGGTAGCGGACGTGGCGGGAGTCACCGAGGTTACCATTCGGAACAGGTACAAGGAGCTCTCCGCAAAGCTTGGTATTGACGTCGAGATCTGAGTTGAACAGGCCCATTGAACCATCAGTGCAGGTTCTTCCTCTAATGGATATCAAACCAGTGAGCAGGAAAATTCCAGAAAGTGCCAGCATGAAGCAGATCGAGGCTGATAGGATAATATATCTCGGTAAGGAGGCCAACAAGATCGAGGAAACCGATGTCCTTGGTGTGGATGATGAGGATTTTGAAACTTATATCCCAGAGGAGAGTAGAAAAAAATGGAGGAAGGAGGACCTCTACTCGGTTTCGCTGAATAATTCTGAGAAACTATGAATGAGCAGATCTACATTACAGAGGCGGCGGACAAAAACGGATTGAATAAATCCAATATAAATTCACCGCTCTCTGGTAAAAAAGACTGAATAAAATATTTCACCTCAATAGAGGCATAAGTTGTTATACTACCTCCCTGTGGGGGAGCTATCGCCTCCAAAAGGCGATTGGAAATATAATATGTATGACGACAGAAATGGAGGGGGCTATGACAGGGCCCCTCGTGAGATGCACGATGCAATATGCGCAGAATGTAAGCAGGAGACCCAGGTACCGTTCAAGCCATCAGGAGATAGGCCAGTGTACTGCAAGGACTGCTACCAGAAGAGAAGGCCCGCAAGGTACTAATTCTTCAGTTTAACTTTCACCATTTAAATAATATTTAAAGGTACGATCCAGTCAGGGCTGACTGGGTCCCAGGGACCTTTCCCTTGAACAATCACAAGGGAAGGTTCCTTTTTTTTTTTAAATAATTTCTCAAGCTATCTATCATATTCCACGATGATGACCCTACGAGATGACGATAAATATCATGCAGGATGAACCGGACCCGATATCATCGCATGATTCAGCCTAACTTTGACATATGAGTACATATGGGTGTTAAAGTGAGGCCTCTCCCAACGTTGACAGGCTGGGATCCTATTTGATCTTTCAAAGTTGGGATTCAATACAAATAGATCTTGATAAAATAATTCAGCAAAGCCCCTATTAAAGAAGTACAGTATGGATTGGGATTGACTCCGAAATTCAATCTAATAATAATATATCAGCATGCGAAAAATGATCCCGAAAATTTCCTTTTACCGCCATTCCAGGAAGCTTTCGAAGGGCCGTTCATCTCTACACCAAAAAAAGTAGGGACTTACATCACTTATTACCTTTCTGCTTTTGAGAATTTCCATTAAACCTGAATTGAATGAAGCGTTACAGCAGGATCCTTTCCATCCGTTCATTGGACTCGAATGATATCAGATGTTGATCCGATCGGAGGATGAGAATATTTAATATTCCTTCAATTTTTAAAAAAAAAAGGTCAAGGATCTCTCCTTGACCATAAGATAAAAAAATCGTTCTTAACTTCAGGGCTGATACTCGTTCATGTAGTTGGGCATGAAGTTATGGTCCACTCCGGGCGTCACAGATCTGTCCATGGGTGCCATTGGCGGATCAAAGGTGAAGGAGGCTACTGCGGTATGTTTGAGCCAGAGAACCTTTGTCGGATGCTCCTCACCATCATCAACCGAGACCAGCTCGTGATAGTGAACGAACCCCTTATTTGCATAATCCTTTGCCTTCTCCATCGACCAGGTGTCGATTATCCCATCCACCTTGAAAAGATAGGCACCATCATCGGCATCGGATGACCACCAGCTGGAAGCTCCAAAAGGTCCGGTGTTGAAATGCTTGCCGACAACCTTATCCTTCCCGGCCTTCACCCAGTAGTGTCCTGGAACATCGGTAACACTTGATCCCTGGCTAATTGGAGGGCCGGCAAAGTAGTAGTATTCACCGTCAACCATGATCTTGAATCCATACGTAAAGCCCTTTCCGGAGGATTTCCCGTTGTTTGGTTCATATGATTCCTCTGCGCCAGCATCGGAGACCATCAATGTGACTCCCATACCAACCAACATAACGAGAATTCCAGTTATGATTATTTTTTTTCCTATCATTTTATACCCCTCCTGGGGTTGATAACGTGGGAAGGGCCTGGATGATAATATATGTTTAACCTAACATATTAACCCCCATAATACAAGCATTATGGAATGATAACATCACATATTCTACATATCGACCATTTTATAATCTATAATGCCCACATCATAACTATAGTTTTGTTATGACAATGCTCATTATTAGGGACAAGTGATATATACGCAGAATGCCCCTCTTGGACCTGTAGCATTTGCTGCGTTCAAATTGACAATAATTAAGATCATCGCACTACGGAAAAGAATGAATATTTCCTTATCGCGCAAAATCAGAAATGATCGGATCCATCCATTCAACTGATCGAAAGCTTATCAACTCTTCTTTTTACTTATCTTTCGGGCAATGATCGCACAGCTAGCAAAACACGCCGCGGTGGGCAAGTTCAGGGACAACGCGGCCAGAACTGCCGCGATAATGAACACTATGAAGGCGGGTTTCATCAATTTGAACATGGCCAGCAGGAAGCCGATAAGGAACAACTGCATTGGAAAGACGATATAGAAAAGATATTCCTGATACACTCTTGCGGTGATCCAGTCTGTTGACCAATAATATGCATTCAACAGATATGCGATCATCAATCCGCCCAGGATCAGATATACGGACCCGATGAGGGCGATACCTCCCCTTCCGTCTCCTCTCCCTCTCCTTCCCCTTCACACTTCCCTTCTTCGTCCCCTTCCCCTTTTGGTTGCTTCTGTTTTCATCCTCTCAAACCAGGAGAGCCCATGTGAACATCAGAAACAATCCCAGAACGATCGGCCAGATGATGATCTTGTGCCAGAGGGGCGTCTCCACGTCCCAGAAGCCCACCCCCAGTTTACGTGAATAGTACGCCCTGTATCCGATCTCAACCGGATACCACAGCAAGACGGCGATCCCGAAAAGGAGCTGAACGTATCCCCTGATATCCTCCAATGCCAACACCACATCTCCCACGACCATCTATGTTATTGTAGATCATGCTATGATCGATCTATTCTGCCTTCTTGGGAGGAAGGTGCTTTCTACCCTTCCTGGGGCCCTTCAGCTTCTTCTTGCCGGAGTCACCCTTGAGCAGGTTCTCCTCCTCCTTCACGGGCTTCATGTTCTCCCTCTCCTGCCTCACGATCTCCACCTCCTCCTCCCTCGCCTTCTGGTCCACCTTGTAGTACGCAAAGCCCATGGCGATAAGCAGAAGTATCACGATCCCCAGCAGTGAGAACAGTAGATATTTTGGCGTCTCATCCTCCACATCAGGCGTGGAGGTTGGCGTTCCCTCACTGTACCTGTCGTCTGGATCTATCACCCGTATCGATATGGAACCGGTGCTGGATGAGACCTTGTCCGCAGAGGTAACGGTGATGTTGAGAACGTATATACCCGGCTCCGCAAAGGTTGCCACGGACACGGACAGGGTCGAATTCGTTGACGACCCCGCTGAAAGCTCCACGAGGCCCCTGGAGAGGAACATCTCGATATCGCTCATAGTGGTGGCCTTTCCGGAGAGTTCCAGGGATATCTGGTCCGGCATGTAGCCCAGGTTCACCACAGATAGATTCATCGATGCCGAGCTTCCCTGGGGAATGACCAGCGTGCTTCCCTGGACCCGGAGCACAGGGTTGAACACCCCTATCGACATGGCGAAGGTCTTGATCGGTGAGAAGTCAACCCCATCCGAGCACATCATGGAGACCTCGTATACGCCCACCTGCAGGTCGGACCTCACCTGAAACCTGGTCGTTGATAGTACGGAGGTCCAGGGGATCACGTCCCTGTGGTCGTTCCACCGACCCATCCTGATGAAGTAGTACACCTCCGAACCCTCGGGGTCCTCCACGGGATCCCACCATATCGTGGGTGTCGTGTCCCCCGTGGCCTTGGGGAATATCTCGCTCACCATTGCTGGAGGCCTGTTTGCATCCACAGAAATGGACAGGGTCGAGTTTGTAACCGTCCCGTTCAACCCGTTCGAGGTGGGGACGATGGATATGAGGTAATCCAACCCCACCGAGAATTCCCGATCGGGGTCCCAGTAGGTCTTCTCAACAAGGACCCGATCGTACAGGACCTCTCCGTCCACCTCCGCCACGTGCAGCCAGTAGTAGACCCGGTCCCCATCGGGGTCCTCCGCGGGGGTCCAGGTGATATGGGGCATAACGGACCCGGTGACCCTGGGCTGTATGGACTCCACTGGCCCCGGCGGGTGATCCAGATCGACGATGACCGGCTCCCTGCATATGACGTGTACCGGAGCTCCATCCACCCAGTTTCCCAGAATATCATAGGCCTTGATCCGGAAGTAGTTGTAGTCGCCCCATGCCATGTCCAGGGAGAACTTGAGGTAGTACACTCCCTCCTCCTCCATGAGCGACGATGAGGGAAGCGACGACAGGTTCATCCACTCCCCGAATCCGGACAGGCCCGATATGGAGTATGATACCAGGATGGAACCCGCGTCCACACCCGCCCCACCATCGGTGATGGTCGCCTCCACATCCACCGTGGTAGATGTCACCACGGTCCCTGTGGATGGCCTGACGTCGGATATGACGGGGCCCCGCGGATCGACCCAGACCGGGTAATCGTCGGAAAGGGCGTATCCTCCCTTTCCATCGCCGTTCCCCAGATTGTCCCTGGCCCTGAACCGTATCAGGTTACCCATACCTTCCTTGAAGGTTATGGACAGGGTGAACCTGAGGGTGCCGTTGCCGATATCCTCAAAGGTACCCCTGGTCCACCACTTCGTCCACTCCTCCCCTATGGGGTCCCACAGCTGATATGCCACTGACCATGGGTCCACGCCTGACTCCTTGTCGGTAATATCAATGGTGCACTCGGTGAACAAGAATTCGTTCCATACACCGATCTCGGGCTTGACCAACTGAAATGTAGGAGGGTCCGAATCGATGATGGGAAGGTGATGTATCGTGGTGTTCACAATGGTCCGGTTCCCATCCACGGCCTGTGCGGACATGTAATAGTACAGGTCCAGGTCCCTCTCTATCATGACCGATTTGATGTAGGACTCCCCGTTCCTGTAATCCATGTCCGGCGGGGGGATCATCAGCTTGGACATATTGAAGGGCGACCCAGGATAATCATATAGCTGGCCTCCATAGGCCTCGAATATCAGATGGAGCTTCGGGTACCCCGGAGCAGGGGCCTCACCCTCCTCGTCCGTGTAGGTCACCACGAACTTGAAGATATCCTCCACCACACCGGTCTCTGGTTTCACCCTCTCATCGGTGAGAACGGGGGCCTTGCCGGTCTCCCCAAAGCTCTCGTTCTTGGAGTAATAAATGTTCTTGACCCCGTTATCCCTGTTGTCTCTCCAGACGACGTGGGCGACACCGGAGTCGGAGAGGGCGACCGAGGATAGGTCCTGGGTGGTCCCGATGATGGGGTCGTTCACCTCGTAGGTCCCCTCCCTGGTCCCGTTCGCGTAATACGCCGTCGCCTCGATATCAGACCCTCCCGAGGCGTTGGTCCAGGTCACCACCATGTTCCCAAGGAGGTCCATGTCGATCCGGGGCTCTATCTGGGCCCCGATATTGGAATCTGGATGGACACAGCTATCGGGGCCGAAGGACCTGCCCTGGTCCATAGATCCGCTAATGTATATGTCGGCCGTGCTCATCTTCTGATCACGCCACACAACCATGATCCTCTCGTCGTTCACCGCGAGGTCGGGAGAGGATTGGTCGCTGCTGGTGGGGTCGACATTTACCCGGATGGACGGTGCGAAGCTCACCCCCGTATCGTTCGAGGTGGCCATGTATATGTCCACATCCCAGGTCCTGTCATCCTCCCAGACCACGTGGACCACTCCGTCATCCAATGCCCCGATGGCCGGCTCAAGGCAGTCGTAATCAAGGGACACGTCGCTTGCACGCACGCCTGAAGAGTAGTAGATACCGTCGCCGGAGTGGGATACGTAGATCTGAAAGCTGCCCTGCATCTCCCTTGAATCCTCCCAGGCCACGTAGATGTCGCCGTCAGGGGAGATCGCTATCGCCGGATCGTACTGGACCCCCTCAAAGGACCAATCGATCAGTATGTCCTCGGAGAAGGTGGCGCCGTTGTCCGTTGAGGAGGATATGAATATCAAGTACTTGCCCTCCCTGTTATCCTCCCATGCGACGTAGATCGTCCCATTCGAGGCTACAGCTATCGCGGGTTCCCTCTGGGCGGTGTTGTCATCCCACGGCACATCGTTGACGGTCGTATCGTCCACCCGCACCTCGGGCCCGAAGCTGCTCCCGCCGTCGGAGGAGGCCCTGAGATATATGTCGGAGGTCCCGTTCCTGTCGTCCTCCCATACGATATATATCCGTTCCCCGTCAACGGCAATATCTGGTTTGGTATGTTGAGTGGAATATCCTCCATCCAGGTTGATGAGCACATCCTTCCTGAAGGCGAGGGACCCCCCCACATCCTGCGTGACATCCATCAGAAGGAACAACGTGGAGACCAGCATCAAACATATCATAATGTTCTGCAGGACCTTCATTGATCTCCCTCCCATTCGAGGTCATCCTCATCCCACCCCTCCAGATCCTCCATCTCGGGGAACTGGTTCTCCATCACCTCATCCATCTCGGGGATCTCCTCCTCAAACTCCACCAGTTCCTCCTCATCGGGAGGCTCCTCCATCTCAAGGGCCTCGTCCTGTTCCGGGGGCTCCTCCATCTCGAGGACCTGATCGTCACGGGGAAGTTCGGTGACACTATCTTCCATCGGGACCTCCTCCACGGAGGGCCTCTTCTTCCGTCCCTTCTTCCCGGAGCCTCTTTTCCGGTTGGCGGACCTCTTGATCTTCTTGACGTCTGCATTGGTGAATACGGCCCCACACGTCATGCAGTAGTCATCGGTCACCCTAACCTCTTCATCACAGTGGGGGCACAGGGGTTTGGCCAATTCGGTCTGGACCTCCGGGAAGCCCTCCTCCCCCGGCCCAACGAGCACCGGACCCTCATCCTTCCTGCTCCTTGAGATAAAGGCCCCGATGAGAACACCTATGAGAATTCCAATTATCACCAGCAGGATCATTATCGGTATGAGCTCGACCAGATAATCGCCCAACCCCTTCTCGTCGCCAGAGGGCTGTCCTCCCTCCTCCTCCTGGGCCTCCATGACCTGGAGGAGCACGGGCTCGGACATTACCCTGAAGGTCCCATCGGAGACCTCGAGCCAGAGGTGGTGTACGCCTATCCGCGTCAGTTCCACCTCGATCCTCGCGGAGGTGCCCAACAGCTTCTCTCCGGGATAGCCCTCCATATCGGAGTACCACTCATAAGTCAGGTTGAGCCCCTCGGGATCGGATGAGGCGGATCCGTCCAGGGTGATGAACTCACCCTGCAGAATGAAGTCCGCACCGGGTATCAGCTGCATGACCGCTTCGGGGGGCAGGTTCTCCTCGAACAGCTCCACCTCGACCCTTTGAGGTGTCGATACGACCCAACCATTCCCGGCCCTGTCCCTCACCCTGAACTTGATAAGATTGAAAGGCCCCTCATCGAGGGTCAGGGTCGCCTCCGCCCTGAACAGGCCCACGTCGACCTCCTCGATGGAGCTCATCTTGATCCACGGAGAGTAGGCTCCCACCCCGTAGCTGATCCATCCGGATACCGTTGACACGGCCATCTCCATGCCGTCCTTATCGATCCCGGACTCATCCTCGATGACCGATACCGATACAGTGACCTTTCGATCCCTCTGGGGCATCGACGAATTGGGTTCAAAAGTGGAGAATATCGGCAGGTTCTCATCCACGTATACCGTCCCCAGCTCGCTCTCTGCGGCGTTTCCCGCTACATCAACGGCGCGCCACTGCAGGTATCCGTAACCTGCAAAAGTGGGGGTCACATCCACGGAGGGATAGGCCGCAGCTCCCTGTCCGGTGAGGCCTACGCTCTCCCAGGGTAGGTCGTAGAATCCGTGGGCGTGGCCGAACCGGTATTCGATCGTGTCAAAGAGTATCCCTGACAGTGGGTCCTGGATCTCGCTGGAAAGGGTGATGGTCTCCCTCATGACATACCTTACACCCGCCCCACCGACGATGTCGATGGAGGGAGGCGTCAGGTCCACGTTGAAGTAGGAGACCTCGGAGGTGGACTCCCTTCCGACGTTGTCGGAGACGGACCATTGAATGTAATGCCCTCTCCCCTCCGGCATCGAAGGCTGGACGATCAGCTGCTTTCCGTTGAAAACGTTCAAGACGCCGAACACGTACTTCCATGCGGTCAGCTCGGATGAATCGGACCTGTAGGTGCGGTACATCGCCGAGGAGCCGTCGATGTCCGAGACGGAATCGCCCACGACTACCGAGAACTCCGCATATTTGTCATTGACCCACTCGCCATCATCTGGAGTGAAATTCTGGAACGTTGGCCGGGTCAGATCGATCATCATATCCCAGCTCGAAGGGGGGCCCTCATTTCCAGCGTTATCAACGGACCACAGGTAGAGCTCCTACCCACCCTCTGGCAGAATTAAAATGTCGCCTGGTTCCACATCCTGGAGAATATCATACAGCGTGCCGTTCGTGTACGCGATCCTCAGCATGGTGGTGGCTATCCCGCTGTGGCCGAAGTCGACCTGGTCATCCCACCATACCTCGACCTGTACGTCATCGTCCAGGTTCCCCGAGTTCTCCATCCTCCCATCGGGGTAGACCTTGAAGCTGGATATGAAAGATGGGTCGCTGGTGTCCACGTCCAGCGTAAAGGAAACGTTCCCGTCCCATACCCCACCAGGAGGCAGGGAGATGGGGTCGATCGTGAACCTCAGGCCCTTGCCGGAGATGTGGGTTCCCACGGATACGTTATGGAACACGTGGGTCCCGCCCTCGATGGAGGAGTTCTTGATCCTGATGCCATCGGGCCTGTTCAGGCCCAGGGATACGTTTTGCAGGTTCTCAACCGAGAACTTCATTCCGGTGACAGTGTGCTTTAGGCTCATCCCTTCCACCGAGAAGAGATGGTCCGAGGAGATCCATCCCTCCGAGTTATCAAGCGTCATCGAGCCCTCAACATCACCTATCCCGTCATCAACGCAGAAGGTCTCCGACCTGTAGTTAACGTGGCTGCCAATAGCCGTATCCACCCTTGTCAG
>JAGLEG010000110.1 GCA_023145185.1 Thermoplasmata archaeon | reverse complement strand
GGGCCGGCGCTCCATGCCCCTTCGACAGAACGAACCTGTCCCTGTCGGGCCATGTGGGGTTCTCGGGGTCGTGCCTCATGACCTTGTAGTACAATGCTGTCAGAACCTCCACGGTGGATAGTGATCCACCGGGGTGCCCGGAGCGAGCAGCGTGGATCATCTTCACTATCCATTTCCTGGCCTCGATGGCTTTGGGCGTCAGGGTGGATATGCTGCTTTCCAGATCAGACCAGTAATCGTTTCTGTCGAATGCCAATAACATCAACTCCACTACGTTATCACAAGCCGCCCATGGTGGGGGAGAGGCGGTGAGAGGGGTATCCTATGCAGTCTAATTAACCTTACCATCGAAGGGGGCGGTCCCAGAGGTCCGGCCCGTATTGGAGCACGCTTCGCACCCAGGTGGTTCCGGCCTCGCCCTGTGGGTGAAGTGTGGGCTCGATATCCTTGAACCTCGAGGGATGTGAGGTATCGTTCCAGTATCTCATGAACATCGGCCCCACCTCGCGGAGCGTCCTCCTCTTCCGGACCATGAGAAGGCCATCCTGTTCGAAAACATTCTCCTGTCCATGCTTACTTCTGAATTTATCCCCCTGCTTGTTGCCTATGGGGGGTCCAGAATGGACGAACTCCTCATCGAGGATAGTGGGCTCCGCGTCCAGGGAGATGAATATCCCTGGACCGTCCGACCCGCCCTCCCAGACGAACCTCCCCTTGAGGTAGTTGGGATCCAGCGTGTGCCCGGGTGGCATCGAGATCAGGTACCTCATCCTGACATCATCAAAGCCCCCCCTGACAAGCTCCCTGGAGGCCTTGATGAGGTCCTTTCTCAGCTGGGACATGATCATTCCGGGGTCCCCTTCGGGAAGCGGGACCGAAATCAACACACCTTCATTGAGTTCGTTCCGGGTTCCCTCCTCCGGTCTGTTCGGCCTTCTGGTGAAGGGGTGGAAGTATCCCATGGAGGGATCCTCAAGAAATGAGGAACAGGCCCTTGTGGTCAGGTCGAGGGTCTGTGATGCTATCGGTGAGGCGACGTTCCTTCCGGGGTCGATGGGATCGATGACGATGTAGCGATCGTTCCGGAAAAGCTCCAGGTACCTCTCCTTTTCAACGGGCGCCTGATCGAGGAGGCCTCTTCGGTCGAACAGTAGGGGTTCCAATGGACCGTCCCTGGTATTTTCGGACCTTATCTCCTCGCACCCCCCCGGCGCAGGCCCTTTTACCTCAAGGGAGGAGAAGTGCGTGAGAACCGGTATGAACCCGCCGAAATAGAGGACCATCAGCTCGGCAAGGTAGCCGCTGAAACCCCTGACGGTCTCCTCGGCCCCATAGGCACCTATCCCTTTGAGGAACGATTTGAGAAGTACCACCTCTGCCTCCATGCCCTCGGTCAACCTGGACCTGACATATTCGGTATGATGCGGGGTGCGGTCCATGGCTGTCTGGACCTTGCCACCTTTTTTAATGTCAAGGCATGGGACAATATCCGCCGCGAATCCCCCGAAGCTACCTGTGATGTACGGGTGCTGGGTGTACTTCTTGGTCGGCCTGTCAAGGGACCTGGTCCCGATCTCCAGGCCCAGCCTCTCCAACGTCTCGTGATCGGTATCCGGAGGGAACAGCAGGAAGATATCCAGGTCCGGGTCCTTCATCATGGTCCCCTTGGCCACCGATCCGGCCATGACCGGCCTCACCTTGATATCACAGGCCTGCCGAGTGATCTCTTCCACCTTGGACAGAAGCTCCATGCCCACCCTGATGATGGCCTCCCTCTCTCGGGGGGAGGGCCTCGTACTCTCGAGCACCCTGGTCAGCACCTCCTTGAGACCCGATATTCCCTTGCTTGTTGGCTTGAGCATCACATGGCGAATGTTATTTGAACTAATAAACCATAGGTTCGAAAAGGCTGTACAGGGGCGAATAGATGGTAGAGATATTGGAACTTCATCCTGGAATGATGGACTGCAACGTTCTGCTGATATTGGAGGGGGATATGGGCGTTCTCATTGACCCCGGGACAGGCATGAACCGGGAGAAGCTGCTAAGGGCAGTAGGGGATGGGTTGAACGGTAGGAGCCTGAAAGGGGTGATCCTGACCCATGAGCATTTCGACCACGTAGGGGGGACCGGGGCGATCGTCGAGGAGTTCGGGTGTCCAGTGTACGGGTCAGCGGAGGCCGCCCAGGTGCTGGCGGATGGGGATCCCATGAGGAGCGGGGCCTTTCTCTTCGGCTCCGATATGGACCCGGTGGATGGGGTGAGCGTGATAGGCGATAACCTTGAGATAGGCCCTCTGTCCTTTGATATCATCCGCACACCGGGACACTCTCCCGGCTCGATATGTATTCTGGAATGCTCCTCCCGGGCCCTGTTCTGCGGGGACGTGGTCTTCTGCGACGGAGGAGTGGGCAGATGGGACCTTCCTGGAGGCCACCTTCCAACGTTGAAGGAGTCCATCAAGAGGATACTGGACCTGAACGCCAACTCGTTGTACCCTGGACATGGAAGATCGGAGACGGACGACGCACGGGCCCAGATGGAGTTCTCCTATTCCACCATAAGGCACCTGTGATCAGGGCGTCCCGAAGGCGATGAAATAGAGGGCGAATCCCATCCCCAGGATAAGGAGAAGGTAAAAGAGGATCATACCTCCCGTGAACAGAAGCTGGAACCTGGCGGCATCCTCGGGGGTTCTGATAAGCCGCCTCATTAGGGGGCTTTTAGGCCTCTCTCCCCAGGGGATGTCCCTGCCCGTTCGCCTTCTCACCATCTGGTACTGTATCGATACCATATAGAATAACATTTCACCATGACGTTTACCGTCCGATGTTCATCGGTAGTATATTCTAGTGCAAAAGATTTTATCCATACCGCTGTTTATCCACACAAAGATGAAATACCACCTCATTGGTGGTGGGTCGCTCCCGGGTAGATGAATGAGATGGAAACCATAGAGAATCTGGAGAAATGGCTCCTGACCAAGGGGATCAAATCCACAAAGGACGTAAAGGTCCCAAAGCTGATGATGAAACAGGTCATCGGTCAGAACGAGGCCGTGAAGGTCGCAAAGAAGGCGGCAAAGCAGAGGCGCCATCTCCTCCTCATCGGCGACCCAGGCACCGGCAAATCAATGATCGCAAACTCCATGGTGGAGTACCTTCCCTCGGAGGAGCTGGAGGATGTGATCGCCTACCCCAACTTCGAGGACCCCAACGAGCCGAGGATCAGGGTGGTCCCCGGCGGAAAGGGTAAGGATATCGTCAAGGTCCAGAAGGCACAGGCGAATCTGAAGAAGGAGAAGAAGAACTCCATGAAATACTTCATAATCGCCGCCATGGTGGTGATATCGTTCGCCCTCTTCCTCTACCGCATGGACATTACCTATCTGATATTCGGTGGGCTGGGAGTTATCGGCGTATTCATTTTCTTCAGGTTCCTCACAATGTCCAAGAAGGACGATGATATGGTCCCGAAGCTTCTCGTAGGCAATGATAAGAGCTCCAAACCCCTCTTCATAGACGCCACGGGCGCCCATGCGGGATCGCTTCTGGGCGATGTCAAGCACGATCCGTTCCAGAGCGGTGGATTGGAGACCCCGCCTCACGAGAGGGTGGAGATCGGGGCCATTCACAAGGCTAGCAAGGGCGTTCTGTTCATCGATGAGATCAACCTGCTCAGGCCCGAATCACAGCAGTCCCTGCTAACGGCGATGCAGGAGAAGAAGTTCGCCATATTCGGCCAGTCCGAGAGATCTGCAGGCGCCATGGTCAAGACGGAGCCCACGCCGTGCGATTTCATACTTGTTGCAGCGGGAAACCTGGATTCCGTATACGGGCGGGAAGCCTCCGACGGCCAGAGGTACGGGGGAATGCACCCTGCGCTTCGGTCCAGGATCCGGGGTTACGGATACGAGGTGTACGTTCACAATACAATGAAGGATTCCCCCAAGAACCGGCTCAATATAGTCCGTTTCATCGCGCAGGAGGTGAAGAAGGATGGGAAGATCCCGCATCTCAACTCCAACGCCATAGCCGAGGTCATAAGGGAGGCACAGCGCAGAAGCGGCGTAAGGGGAGAGCTCTCCCTCCGTTTCAGGGAGCTGGGTGGACTCGTGAGGGCATCGGGTGACCTCGCCAAGGACAAAGGGCACAAGACCGTCACCGGAGACGACGTGATCCTTGGAAAGGTGTTCGCCAAATCGCTTGAACAACAGGTGGCGGACCAGACGCTGGAGAAGAGAAAGGTGTACTCCTCGATAAGATCCACCGGCCATCAGGTTGGGGTCGTAAACGGCCTTGCCGTGATGCAGGGGGATCAGAGCCTCTCCGAGATGTCGGGAATAGTGACCCGTATCGCTGCCGAGGTCACCGCGGCATCCTCGAAGTCGGAGGGGAAGATAATAGCCACGGGAAAGCTCGGGGAGATCGCAAAGGAGTCCGTTCAGAACGTATCGGTCCTCTTCAAGAAGATCACGGGCAAGGACATATCGGAATACGATCTTCACATCCAGTTCGTGGACACGTATGGGGTGGAAGGGGACTCCGCCTCCATATCCATCGCCACCGCGGTGATCTCCGCATTGGAAGAGATACCGATAAGGCAGGATGTCGCAATGACGGGGTCCCTGTCGATACGGGGAGAGGTCCTGCCAGTGGGCGGAGTAACGGCCAAGATCGAGGCCGCTGCCAAGGCGGGAATATCCACGGTATTGATCCCATCTGCAAACGAAAGGGACGTATTGCTGGAGGAGAAATACGAGAAGAAGGTGAAGATAGTCCCCGTCTCCAACATTAGGGAGGTTCTCTCCAATGCCCTTGTATCGGATGTCAGGAAGGATTCGCTCGTGGACAAGATCAAACACCTGTTCAAGGGGCCGGAGATCGCGGTGAGCAGGCCAGCCTCGAAGACGGCCCATGCCCTGGAGATGTAGAAGTTCCCAGGGTCCAAGGGGGACATTGGTCACCTCTTCATGATGCCATTATCAACGGTACCACGGAAACGGCCTCATATTTTCCCACTAATTATCAGCTTAACGTACACGAATATAGGTGGATTTTATATAAGAAGAGTTGTTTCCATGGATGTCCTGAAGGTCACAGGGTCCAGTAGTTGATGTGGGATCATCACTATCCCATCAACTATAAATATACCTTGTATATTTGAGGGACAAACCCAGCATAGCGCTTGGTTGAAACTGACGTATATATGGAGGAACTGATGATGTCGGATACGACATACGGAAAGATCTGGGGCATTTTTCTAATGCTCAGCCTCATGCTGACAGCAATGCTGATCGTACCAGCAGAGGTCACCGGAGAGGGAATGGCAACGTTGAAGGTTTCTGTAAGAGATGATGTGTACCTGGATTCGGTATCCGGTGCTACCGTTACATGTGTGAACGTCCATTCCGGCGTTGGTTACACCCTTTACGAGGATAATTTCAAGTACAAGGCCGATGTGACGCCCGGAACCTACAGGATAACGGCCATGGCAGATGGTTACAGCGATGGTTTCGTAGTGGAGGCCCAGATCGAGGGAGGCGAGGTAAGGATCTCGCAGGTCTACCTCGAGAGGATCGGCCATGGTGCTGACATCGAGGTCAGGATCTACGCCGATGACCAGGCCGACGGAAACGAGATCGAGGGAGCTCAGGTGCACATATATTCAGGCACCTCCCACATGATGGTGAAGACCACGGAAGAGGGATACGGCAACATGTCCGTGCCCTTTGGCGACAGCCTCCACCTCCTCGTTTTCGAGGAGGGTTATCTCACCCATTCTGTGAACATCGAGCTGAA
>JAGLEG010000011.1 GCA_023145185.1 Thermoplasmata archaeon | reverse complement strand
CTCTATTATCTGCAGGTTCTCCTGCTGGAGCCAGACGTTCATCTGAACGTCGTGTTTGATCGGACAGAATCCGTGGTCCGACATAACGATAAGAACGACGTCGTCCCCTTTCTTTTCCATGACCTCGCCTATCAGATAGTCCACTTTTTTATAGAAGTCCAGGAAGTATTCCACGACCTCGGGGTCATCGTCGAAGAACTTCCCAAGCATGAAATGGTTGATCCTGTCCGTCTCCATGACGTGTGCGAGTAAAAGGTCCCAGTCATTCCTTTCCAGGTAGTACATGATGGCCTTCCTTCTAGCCTCGAACACAAGCGGGAGCTCTTTCTTGAAATGGTCCAGGCTCTCCCTGGCCTTGATGGGGTCCGTATCCATGACGTAGTTGAACTCAGCAAGCTTCTTAAGCTCCGTTTCAGGGTGGACCGCCCCGTCAAGGGATGGGGCCAGGAAATCCGAGACGACAACGCCGTCATACGTCTGTGGAGGATATGAGACGGGGACGCCCAGTGAGATCGTCCTTTTACCCAGTTTCTCCAGTATCTCTCCCAGCACAGGCACCTTGATATCCCTGCTGTTGGGGATGTGAAGTGAGAGGTCCGTGTCGAACTCCGCGAAGCCATATATGCCGTGCTTTCCGGGCCCGCACCCTGTCTGCATCGCCGTCCAGGCGACGCCGGATACGGTGGGTATGACCGTATCCATCTGCATCCAGGCGCCTTTCTCTATCAGGCTCTTGAGGTTGGGGGCCCTCCCCTCCTCCATCAATCTGTCGAAGAGGGTCTTGGGGACCCCGTCGGGTCCCAGCATCAGCACACGTTTTGCCACGTTATCTACTCCTTTGGCATGATGACGATCCCGCCTGCGGCGACGTCGAGGTCCTTTACCAGTACGAACCTTCCCAGCTCCTCCACCCTGTTGAAATCCTCGATGACTATGGGGTCGTCGGTGACGATGGTGAGCTCGCCCACCTCGTTGTTCTCGATCTGCCGGGCGTTCTCCTCGATCACGCTCAGGTCGGAGGAGTCAAGGCGCTTTTTGATCTCCTTGATGGTGCAGTCGAGCTCCTGTGTGGCGCATCTGAGATGGAGCCGTTCTCCCTTTTTAAGGGGTTTTCTTGACATCCAGAAAACGTTTGCATCGATCGTGTCTGCAATGGTGGGTGTGTCCCCGGGATGGATCATCACCTCGCCCCTTTCGATGAAGAGGGGCTCTGCTATGGTAATGCCGATGGACATGCCCGCGCTGGCCTCTGTGGCCTCCTGTTCGAACAGCTCCACGGTCTTGATGGTGGAGGTCTTCTCGGATGGATAGAAGAGGACCTTATCCCCCACCTCCAGCTTTCCCGATTCGATCCTTCCCACCAGTATCCTCTTGGGGTCGTGTTTGTAGACGTCCTGGATCGGGAACCTCAGGGGCAGGTTGTCCCTGGACTCCCTGCCCTTGAAGGTATCCAGCGCTTCAAGCATGGTGGGCCCCTCGTAGAAGTTCATACGCTCCCCTCTCTTTGCCACCATGTCTCCCTCTATTGCGGAGATGGGTACGACGTACGACGGCTCGATCCCCAGAGTGGAGAGGTGGGATATGGTCTGTTCCTTAACCTCGTTGAAGCGGTCATTGGAGTACCCCACCGTGTCCATCTTGTTGATGACCACTATGACCTGCTTGAGTCCGAGAAGGCCCAGTATGTAGGCGTGCCTCCTCGTCTGCTCCTCTACCCCTTCCCTTGCCGAGACTATGAGTATGGCGACCTCCGCAAGGGAAGCGCCGGTGACCATGTTCTTGGTGAACTCCACGTGGCCGGGGGCATCGATGATGACGTACTCCCTCTTATCCGTGGAGAAGAAGGTCTGGGCTGTATCTATGGTGACGTTCTGCTCCCTCTCCTCCTTCAGGTGGTCCATAACGTATGCGAACTCCATCTCCTTTCCCGTGTTCTTCGAGACCTTCTTTAGTTCGGCGATCCTCTCGGGTGAGAGCTTGCCCGTATCGTACAGGAGCCTGCCGATAAGCGTTGACTTTCCGTGGTCCACGTGGCCCACGATGACCAGATTGATACTATCTTGCATTTTTTTCACCCCCTCACATGTACCCCAATGCGCGCAGCTTCTGCATCGTGTAGGTATCCTCTTTGTCCTGGGCCCTTCCGGCCCTCTCCGCGGTGTTCGTCGTTCTAAGCTCATGAATGATCTTGTCCACAGTGTCCGCGTCCGATTCAACAGGACTGCAGCACGGTTTACATCCGATGGAGCGATATCTCTTTCCGTCCTTTGCGAAATAGAGGTCCACGATGGGGATGTTCTCCCTTTTTATGTACTCCCAGATATCCACCTCTGTCCAGTGGAGGATGGGATGGACCCTTATGTGGTCCTCGTCGGACTGCTTGGATTTGTACTGGTCCCAGAGCTCCGGGGGCTGGTTCTTGTAGTCCCACTTGAAATTCGCATCCCTTGGAGAGAAGTACCTCTCCTTGGACCTGATGCCGTGCTCGTCCCTTCTGATGCCCAGGAGGAGCGCCTTGAACTTGCGCTTCTCGATGGCCATCTTCAGCGCGTTGGTCTTCAACGCCATGCAGCACTGGAGCTTGCTGGAGTGGTCCATTCCCGATGCGATGGCGTCCTCGTTCCTGGAGATGATAAGGTCCAGGCCGTACTCCTTTGCCTTAGCATCCCTGTACTCGTAGATCTCCTCGAATTTGTACGAGGTATCTATGTGCATCACGGGGAACGGTATCTTCCCGTAGAACGCTTTCCTCGTCAGCCACAGCAGGGTGGATGAGTCCTTGCCTATCGACCACAGCATTGCGATATTGCCGAACTGCTTGTAGGCCTCCCTTATGATGTATATGCTCTTCGCTTCCAGTTGGTCTAAATGGTCCATGTTATCACCTCTTAAAGGTATCCCAGGCTCTCAAGCCGCCTGCGGACGTTATCCAGTTTATCATCCTTTTCAACCAGCTCCTCCTTGAACAGGAGAAGGCGAAGGATGAAAGTGACGTACTCGCTCAGGTCGTTGAAATCGGAGCCCTGGATGCGATCACCTATCTCGTTCCCCAGCTTTTTTGGGATCGAGATGATGGTCTTGGTCTCATCCAACTCGCGAAATACGGTGATCATCTCCTCAAGTAGCTCCTGATAGGAAGAGTCCCTCGTTGAGGCGAGCACCCTGAGCTGTTTCCGGATATCCTCCGAAACCTGGATCGTCGTTCTGTTGTCCATGGGATCACCCTCATACATAATGTTATGTATGCGCATAGGATTATGTTAATTGATTTAAACCCTTTGGCTTAATGGAGCTGATAGGGAGATGTAAGAGGGGGTAATCCTAATATAGAAAAATGGGTTAACAGTTCCAACAGGTGATCTTATGTCCGATGAGAACAAGAAGATATTCATTCCCGCGCCGCTGTACAAGAGGTTGAAAAAGAGGGTGACGGATACGGAGTTCGAGACGGTGTCCAAATACGTGACCTACATCCTGGAAGAGGTTCTTGCCAGCCTGGAGGAGGATGAGCAGGAGGAGGATATCTCAACGGAGGACGAGGAGAAGGTGAAGGAACGCCTCAGGGCGCTTGGATATCTGGATTAGTTCATTTATTATTGACGGGCTTGTATTTGGCGACAAGCTTCTTCTTCAGGGAGATCGCCTTTTCATCTGAATTGGTGTAGAGCACTTTCACCCTGGTCGCTCCGTATCCTTTCTTTTCGGACAACGCCTCCTTTATCCTTGTAACGAGCCTTCCCGCCCCCGCCTTTCCGACATATTTTACCTGCAGGTCCTTGTTGGCAAGGATGTAAACGCCGGACCGATCCTCGATCGTCCCGAAGTTCTCACGGTTCCTCCAGCCCGTCTTGTCCACGACCTCCCACTCGCTTTGGTCCTTTGAATTCCATTCCATTTCCATTCCTCACATTGACAATGAAGAGTTACAAAATATATCAAATTACCTTTGGGTACGGGAGTTCATCTTCTTCCTTCTTCCGAGTGTGATGTCAGAAAACCACATCATCGTAGATCCACATGGGAAAGAGGCTGATGGACCTCTCGAAAGGTGAACTACCCCCTATGCCGAGGTACTTCGCCTCCACCTTCCCCTGAACTTTTAGCGTAGTTCCGAGGAATATCTTCTGGTCGATATCATCGACATGAAGGATCATGGTTAACTGTGAGGAGGACCCGCTCCCAACATTAACATCATTTTCCTCGACGATGTCGCCTATCCATTCACCATCTATCAAGATGTCTCCATCAACCCCTTCTATTGACAAACTGAAACCGTTAGAATTATGGACCTCAAGGTTCAACTCCAGTTCGAAACCCATCCTGTCCTCATCGATGCCAAGGACCCTGAGGGAGATAACCTCTACCTCTGGTTCCTCAAAGCTTATGTACAGGATGTATGAACCGGTGGCCATGACCAACAGCAGCACCGAAACGATAGCAGTGATCCAGAGAGCTACCTTTTGTTTTTTATCCATTACAAACCTCAATGACATTTTCTCAAACTACACAAGAATGGAGATATTCGCTGTGGTATCTCCTACATTTTCCCGTCCAACGGTGATGTGGCCAGGAGGTTAAATATCTTCGATGTCAACCTAACTTTGACATATGAGTA
>JAGLEG010000109.1 GCA_023145185.1 Thermoplasmata archaeon | reverse complement strand
GTGTCATTGTAGTACGCAATCTCATATGGGCTCTCATCCAGAATGACGCCATCTCGCCGAATAACATAATGGGTGATAGGTGCCCCCCCGTTATCATAAGGGGGATCAAACCTGAACACGATCGAAGCGTTCTGGATGGAGATGGTTATCATCAGGTTTCCCAACGGAGGTCCAATGGGTTGGGAAGGTACAGCATCTGAAAAAATGCTGATACCGACCTCGTTCTCGGCATTGACCATATAGTAGTAGATCTTCCCAACGCTGGTTACCTCATGGATGAAATTGGTGGTTTCTGTGGATCCAAGATGCTGAAATGTCGAGTTGTTCTCGGAGTATTGGACATTGTACCTGATTATGGTTGAACCACCATTGTCAAAAGGTACGGACCAGCTAATATTGTTCTGAAGGGTATCCCTGGTGGAAATAACATTCAAAGGAACGGATGGGAGGCCTATCGGAGTTATTTTCAGTATCTCTGATCTGTTTCCCTCTCCTTCTCTGTTGAAGGCGACAATGTAGTATGAATAATTCGTACCAAAAACAATATCGTAATCAAGATAGGCAATGTCATCGCGCATCAGTTGTTCTGTTAATAACGTGTAGTTACTGTTACCTATCCCTTTGCAGATCCGATAGCCATTGATATCCGCCCCCCCATTATCCGAAGGAATATCCCATTCTAAATGAACTGAGTCACCATATAATTCGATTGATGCATTTTGAGGTTCACGTGGTGGACGAGTACCGATTGAGTATAACCAACCATTATAAGATCCAATATATACATTACCATTATTGTCGATGCTAGGGGTCGATCTAATTTTTGAATCAAGTTTATATTTCCAAATAAGTTCTCCATCTTTGTTTAAATAATACAGGTAACTATCATATGATCCAAAATATACATTTCCTAAACCATCAATTGAAGCTGATTCTCTTACTGCATCTGCAGTAGTATATTTCCACCTAAATGTTCCATTTGAGAAATATGAGTGCAAATTGTGATCATCTGATCCAACGTATATATTGCCTATTTGATCGATTGACGGATCACTAATTACGCCATTAGTCGCTGATTTCCATTTTAAACTCCCGTTTGGAAATACTGCATATAAGAAATGATTGTATCGACTCTCTGTATAGATTATACCATTATTATCAATACATGGAGTAGAACTAATCGCTCCTTCTGTTTTGTATCTCCATTTTATAGTCCCATTTGTATAGAATGCATATAGATAAGTATCTTCGCTTCCGAAATATATTATACCTGAAGAATCTATTGATGGTGTTGATAAAATTGAATCCTCACATTTATAGGTCCATTTAATTGTACCATTCATGTTAATTGCATAAAAAGTACCACCCATTGATGCAATATATATTGTATCATCATAAATTACCGGTGAAGATTTTATTGGATCTTCTATATCAAGAGCCCATCTCATTGACCCATTTGCAAATACAGAATATAAACTTGAATCATATTTACTATAATGTCCAACCGTTGTTACATATATATTTCCTCTAGAATCCAAGGCAGGAGTAGAATGCATGCTTCTATTAATATCAAATGTCCATTCAATGGAACCATTGGGAAATATTGAATACAGTTTTCGTATATAATTCGGATTTACCATATTAGTTCCAATATAAATTTGTCCTTGATTATTTATTACAGGAGATGATGATGAAATCGTATCATATACTCTTGTTTTCCATCGTAATCTCATTGGATTCTCGTTAATTGCATTTGGATTTTGACCTGTGTGTTTCAGATCATGTTTGAACATTGACCATTGATGCTCTTCCTCGGTTCGGGTTTCCTCTGGCACATCGGTTTCTTGATAGGTCTCCACATCCTCTTCGACTGTGGACCCACCGATGATGATCCAGGGGAACGGGGCCAGGAGAAGGAAGAGGGAGAGGATGAATGCAGGGGAGAACCTGAAAATGATCGGAAAGTGTTCCCTTTTCATCGCGTTCATGCCTCCGGCCTTATCAAGGTGCCAGTATATTTTAAACTTTGGTGAGGATCTGATCATTGTACTTTCCGTCGTGTATCTCCTCAATTTCCTTCAGTGTGAGATGAACTATTTTCTCATCCTCCATGATCCTCATGGCTCCATCGGTGAACCCTCCCATGGAGACGACCATGTGATAACGATCCAGATCCTCAAGCCCCCTAACCAGGTCCGACCTGGATATAAGATCCTCGATGACCTTGGGCCCGATCCTGCGGTTCCTCCACTTCACCTCACAGAACACGACCCTCTTCCTCTGCTCATCGATGCCCACGACATCGATCTCATCTCCCTTGTACCACCATCTCCCAACCCTCGGGAACGAATAATGGGACCGGAGGATATTCGCCACATGATCTTCCAGGAATTGCCCCAGATACTCATTCCTCTCAGCCTTGAACCTATCCAGGGGGACATCGGGCCTTTGAAACTCGATATGCGTCCTGTCAGGTTGGACGAAACGGAACCAGAACCGGAAATAATTATCCTTGATACGGTAGATGCTCTTTTTCGTGTTTGGGCGAAGCTCCGTAACGGGATGTATACGCTGTATGATGTCAAGCTGCATCAGGACCCTCAGATATTTGGGCATATCCTTCGCTTGAAGATAGGAAGCGTCAGCGATACGGGTCATCCTCGTATTGCCTGCGGCAATTGCCTCCAGAATGTTCATGTAGGTATCAGGCTCCCTCAGTTCATCACGCAGGATAAGGAATGCCTCACGATATAGATATCCGTCACTGGAGAAAAATGACCATTTCAAGGTATCATCAATGGAATCGTGCTCCTGAAACTCGTGAAGATACCTCGGCACACCTCCCACGATGGAATCTACGATCATTCTGTCCTTAATATCCAGGTCGGGGAGAAAACCCGAGATATGTTCGTGGTCAATTGGTTTTATGTTGAGCTGGCCCACCCTTCTTCCGAACAACGGGCTCCTCTCCCCCAGAACGAAATTCTCCATAAGCCCGATCGATGAACCACAGAGGATCAGCATCAGGTTCGTGTCCGCCAGTATCTCGTCCGTGATGTACTGGAACTCGCTCAGCAAGGAGGGGTCCTTCTGGATCAGATAGGGGAATTCATCCAGGGCGATAACGCCATCCCTGAAACCGGACTCAACGAGGCCACTGAACAGCTCCCTGAAACTCTCGGCATGAAGGCGGGGGATCCCACAGGACTGGCTGATCTCCATTGAGAGCTGGCCGATGTTTTTCCTGGTTCCGGATGAGCTGCATAGATAATAGATCCCTTTTTGGCCCTCAAGGAACCTCTTGATGAGGGCGGTCTTTCCGATCCGCCTCCTGCCGTAGATCGGCAACAGCTTGAAACCGTCCCTTCTCAAATACTTCTCCAGAACGGATATCTCATTTTCTCTGTTGATGAATTTACGGACGTACATCATTATCTTCTATATCCGTAAATGTATTTATTGATTTCTATGATGTCCTGCTCGCAGCGAACGTTGTCTGGTTGGGACCATGTACATACAGATCAGGCGTCCAGAATAGATGTTTCATGAAAATGAAAAATGTTAATAGATTCCAATCCCATTACCCATTATGAGAGGAAAGAGGAATCTTAACAGGTCCTTGTTCCAAATGATGGCCACACTGTTATTGGTTCTGATATTGGCCCCGGAAGTTTCAGGGAACCCGATCCCCATGGATATTGGCTATCCCGGGAGGACGGGAGGAACTCCCGTACCAGATGAGGAGGTTGGCGAGAACCTTACGATATCCCTGAAGGAGGAGACCATCAGGGCGAGGCTCTATGAGGATCACGCCTCGATAAATGCTGAATATGTATTCTACAACGGCGGCACCAGCGCCGAGGATATCCGGATCTGCCTTCCCTTTGTAAATGAACCCTGGGACCTGGAGGCCTCAGTGGATGGCCATGATCTTCAATACACCTGGTCAAGATATGAATATATCTCGGTCTTCGAGTATGGATATGGGAATTCAATGGACTACCACAGGGAATCTCTATCCAGTCTTCATTGTATCATTTTCACGATATCGATCGATCCCGATGATATTTCAAAAGTTGAGATGAAATACAGAAGTGAGATCTCTACATATGATACCAGGCTGAATCCTTATGTAATGTACTTTTTTTCATATCTTGTAGGCTCGGGAAGATCCTGGAACCATACGATCGACAAGGCGGTTTTCGAGCTCAAAATGTCAAAGGACCTGTACGATCGCACGGGTAGTACCAGATGGAATATTTCGAAAAATAGGAGAGATGTCACATTCACAATGGAGTTTCAGGACTGGACCCCTGAACGGGATTTCGTATATCTCTCATGGGAGAATGACAGAGGGGCGTTATATGATGCTCAGGAGGAGCTGAAGATATTCTGGAGGGAGACGGAAAATCGGATACGGGTGATCTCCTGTTGCGGAGGAAGTACGATCCTTCTGATCATCAGCCTGACGGCAATTCTCCTATACCGAAGGAAGAAGAAAAAGGGACCAAACAGACTCAAATAGTTCACTAACATTGGCAGATATATCGTATCACTGGAGTTCCATTGGAGAAGGTGTATCAATCCTTCTCGAACATATCCATCAGTATCCGCTCGTGCAGTTCGATCTTCTTCTCGCCCCCACCTCTGCGATGTGTCACGGTCTTGAAGGGGCGATGGTCCCGTTCAGGCTTCTCATCCACCTCGAACCCACGCAGGTGGGTCCTGAGCGAATTGCGGATCGCGTCGGACCTGTTGGTGAAATAGCCCCTCTCCACCACCTCATCGATGAGGTCGATATCCTTTGGGGAGAACCTGGAAATGATCGGAAAGTGTTCCCTTTTCATCGCGTTCGCGCCTCCGGTCTCAATAATGTGCCAGCATATTTTAAGCTTTTGCGGGGATGTGATCATTCCAGGGGCCCAAGATCCAGGCCAAGTAACCTGATCTGCCAGGACAAATATCCCACAAATATTGACAGGGTCAAGTGATAGGTTCTATCCCATCAATTAACTGCCAATGGAATTAACGATCTATCCGGGTGATTTTCAACTTCACCAAGATACTCCTTAATGAATCTGGGATCCATGATCCGGAATATGATATTGGATTTGCAGTTATCACATGAGATGCTCACTTCAATATGAGGCCTTACCACGTCATGATTAAAATTATTGATAGGCAATGGGCCCTCACTATCACAGACCGGACAGCTCATTTTCAGCATTTTCATATCGGGGATCTCCATCCGCTGTATTCATGTGGAAAATAAATAGTTTCTGCTTGTTTCAAAATGTGATATGTTAGATGAGAAAACATCCTCAAGTGCGATCTTAAACAGGCTCTTTGGGCCCAAAGACCTCATATTTTTTTCTTTTTTCAGAAGGAGCATAGTTTTCGAGGTAACCACATTTGAAACACCTGTATGAGATGATCTTGACGCTCCCCCTCTTACCAAATCCTGCGACCCTTTCTGCCTGAAGCGCCCATTTTTGAGGGCCTGAGACCATATAGCTCTCATCGACCATTTCACCTAGTTCCATGTTCCCTGAACATTTCGGACATATCTTCCACTCTACCATGGGATCGACCTCTTATATTTTCTATAACAAATTGGAGTCACATATAGTTGTGATCGTTAAGGGTATGAACTTCAGTATTGATAAGAATATTGATTGGGTTTCCCGCTTACCACACTTATATTAATGGACCAATTACCAGCGTTATCAAACTGTTTTCTGATGGAATGGAAATGCCCCAAATGACAATAAAAAGAGATATTCAACTTATATCCTGATCGATATAGCCTAACTTTGACATATGAGTTCAAATTAGTGTCAAAGTTAGGCCTCTCCCAACATTGACTCCCATCAGATCATATTCGATCTGTCAAAGTTGGGATCTAACCGGCAAGAAGACGTTTACCTGTCAATAGTCATCATCGCCGAATGTGTCGGAGAAGACCCTCTCATGCAGATCCACCTTCCTCTCCTTCTCCGGGCGAAGATACTTCTCAAATTGTGATCTGGGCCGGGGCCTCTCTTCATCACCACTCCCTCCCAACTTTCGGAGGTGAGTACGGATCGAATTCCGGATCGCATCGGATCGGTTGGTGAAATATCCTTTCTTCACCCTGTTGTCGATGAGGGCAATATCCTTGGGTGACAGCCTGATGGTGATGGAAACATTGGTCATTGTATTACATATAATTACCATTGTAATACAATTACTTTTCTAAGGATAGTGATGAATCCGCATAAAAACATCTGATTGGAACAGGTTTCTGTGATGATCACAGCATATTATAGCTTGATAAGCTCATATTCATCCGTACCCAGCCCAAGCTCCTTTGCGTAGGATATCAGGAGGTCAGGACATGTGTGTTCCCAGAGGCCCTTGATCTTGTCCCCTCCGGTCTCCTTCCCATCCTTCAGAAGCGAATCCTCCATTCCCACCTGCTGGTTGACAAGGTCCCACGACGCCTTGTCGATCGCCACCGGATCCTTTGAAGCCAAAATGCCAATATCCTTCACTATTGGAGCATCCGAGAAGTTGAAACAGTCGCA
>JAGLEG010000108.1 GCA_023145185.1 Thermoplasmata archaeon | reverse complement strand
TGGAGATAGAGCCGGATGGGGAGGGCGGTTACCGAAAAAGCAGGAGCGGGAAATGCGCCAGGCACCCGATCTCCGGCGCAATCCTCGCGGCCGAGGTGGGCCTTCCAGAGGAGTATGTCAACACCATCGGATGCCACGCAAAGGAGGGCGACGGGAGGCCCCAGGTCGTTGAGACCGTATTGATACATCAGGCCGATTTCGCAACGTTCAACCCCCTTGTCATGAAGAAGAAGGGGGATCTCATAGAGTGAGGTGGTCCCATGGGAAAGACGATCATTGAGAAGATAATATCATCCCACTGCGGGAGGGATGCGGGGCCGGGAGATATCGCAGACGTGTTCGTGGATGCAAGGGTCGCCAGGGATTTTGGCGGGGCGAACGTCGTCTTGAACATCGTCGATAACGGCCTGAAGCTGGATGACCCGGCGAGGACCTTCTTCACCTTCGACTGCAATCCAGGCGGCTCCGATCAGAAGTACGCTGCAAACCAGCAGAGGTGCAGGGGTTACGCCAGGAACCACGAGGTTAAGATATTCGACGTGGACCAAGGAATAGGCACACACATCGCGGTGGATGATGGCCTGATAGGGCCCGGCGGTGTGTTCGTCTCCACGGATTCCCACGCCAACATAATGGGGGCGATCGGCGCCTTCGGTCAGGGCATGGGAGACGTAGATATCGCCGCGGCCTTTACGGATGGTAAAGTGTGGTTCAAGGTTCCCAGGTCCATGAAGGTAATTCTGAAGGGAATGCCCTCTGCGAGGGCAACTCCGAAAGATGTTGTCCTTCGGATGGCCCAGGTGCTGGGGGCGAATGGGCTATTGGGTTACTCCGCAGAGATCTACGGAAGATACCCGGTGGGGCTGGACCTCTCGGGGAGGATAACTATGGCTTCCATGTGTACGGAGATGGGCGGTATCATCGCCCTGTTCCCCCCAAATGAAGCCCTGCTTGAGGAGCTGGGGTCCGATATTGACATCCATACCGTATGGGCCGATCAGGATGCCCATTACGATAAGGAGATCGAGATCGATATATCGGGGGTCGGCCCCATGGTGGCCAGGCCTGGCCACCCGGAGGACGTCGTGGCGCTCTCCGAGGTGAAAGGGACAAAGATAGATTCCGCATTTATCGGGTCCTGTACCAATGGAAGGTATGAGGACCTTATAGCCGCTGCCAGCATACTGAAGGGGAGGAAGATCGCGCCGGGCGTGGTATTGAAGATCGTTCCAAGCACCCGGAAGATCTGGGAGAGGTGTCTGCGCGAGGGCGTCATAGAGACCTTCATGGATGCAGGTGCCCTCATTGGAAATGCGGGATGCGCAGGCTGTGCGGCCGGCCAGATCGGACAGAACGGTCCGGGCGAGGTTACCGTGTCGACAGGGAACAGGAACTACCGGGGAAAGCAGGGTAAGGGAGATGTTTACCTGGCGTCCCCCGCAACTGCGGCAGCCTCGGCAGTCGCCGGATACCTGACCTCTGCGGACGATATACCTGTCGAACCGATGGTGTTCGACAAGGGAGAGGAGCTGTCATCGGTCGGCGCGGTGGAATGTACAGAAGAAGGCGAGGTCCCCACCACCTTCAGGGGAAAGATATGGTACATCCCAAGGGACAACATCGACACCGACATGATCTACCACAACCGCTATCTCTCAATCACTGACATATCCCAGATGGGCCAGTATACATTCGACAACCTGGAGGGGTACGAGGACTTTGCGAAGAAGGCGGGTCCAGGGGAGATCGTCGTTGTGGGGAAGAACTTCGGGGCGGGCAGCTCAAGACAGCAGGCCGTGGACTGCTTCAGATCGCTTGGCGTCTCCATGATCCTCGCGGAGTCCTTCGGCGCGATCTACGAGAGGAACGCCGTGAACGGAGGGATGCCCATCATGACATACGAGCCCGTGGATGGTGGATTCTCCCAGGGGGACGAGGTAGAGGTCGAGATCGG
>JAGLEG010000107.1 GCA_023145185.1 Thermoplasmata archaeon | reverse complement strand
CCATCTCCATGAAGAGCTATCGTCTAGCGGAAAATACCAATGACGGGCTTTACATGGAAGATGTGAAACTGGTGGAGATGGATACGCCCATGATAATCGGGAACGGCGGCAATGGCCTGCACATCCACTTCACCTCGAACTCCGTCCTTGACGGCGAAGGGTACTACGGCCTTTTGATCAATATCAACAGCTATTCAAACAGCTGGAACGGGCTCAAGTTCACCTACGACCCGCTTCACCTCACCAAGAAGGTGAAACTTGACATATCAAGGATAACCATCCATTCGAACATGGGCGGGGACATAATCTCCGCCGAGCAGGTTCACATCGACTGGAACACAATGGACATCGACCTCCTTGGGACAGACACATCAGTTGGCGTGGTCAGGGCAAATATGGACATCGATATCGAGGGGCCCATAACCATCCAGAACATGAACATCAGCCTGATCGGCACCGATAGGAAGATCACTGTGAACGAGGGCATGAGCTTGACCCTGAACAACTGTGATATCAGGGCTGTAACGCCCAATTACGGGTTCTCCATAGACGTTCTGGAAGGGGCGTCCCTGGAGGTGAACGGGGGCCTCTTATCTCCGTTATCAAGCCTCCACGCCGTAAACGCCCTTGAGCTGAAGATGACCGACACGCTCATCAGATATGGTGAGGCGCCGGTCATTGTTGAGGGCACCGAGATCACACTGGACGGATGCAGGTTTGAAAATGTGGACGGTGAGGCCCTCCTGATCAAGGGGTCCAAAGGGAACATCACACGAACCAGTTTCAGCTCCAACACCATCGGCATAATGATCGATGGCCTGAGCGGGGACCTGACGATCGATAACTCATCTTTCAAGGACAACAGCTGGGGCGTCTACCTGTTCGAAGGTGGAAGCCACCACCTGAACATGACGATGTGCGATCTCACGGACAACAGCCCATCAGGGGTCCGTGTCAAGGGAGGTGAGGCAAACCTCCTGGACTGCAGCCTGGACTCTTCCGCACTCTCCGTTGTCGGAAGTGCCGGGATGATCTACGTGAAATATACACTCACGGTGGAGGTCCTCAATGAGATAGGGGAGAACGAGGTGTTCAGCCTCAAGATCGAGAAGGGAGACGATACCACCGACCACGAGGCCATCCCCGATCAATTCTTCTCTCCACTGGTGACCTACGAGATCGATGAGGGTGGCACCACGGACCTGAGCCGGATCGATCTGACAATGACCTATGAGGAGGGAACCGAGAAGATAACCATCACACTCGATTCCAGGAGACACATCATATTCAATGGGTACAGGGCCCCGGTCCCAACAAAGGAGAACTTCACCATATCGGCGCTAGAGGATATTGGAATAGACGCTCCCCTTGGGACCGTTGACCTTTCACTCTGGTTTTCAGACCTGGGCGGGGATGGTGAGACCCTGAGCTTCAGCTTCAGAGTTGGAACTCCCGAGATCACGCCCGTAATATCCGGAAGCCTTCTCTCCCTTGAGCTGAAAGAGAACTGGTGGGGATATGGTAACTTCACCCTCATCGCAAAGGATCAATATGGAATGACCACATCGATACTGGTCGATGTCGAAGTGGATGATGTCAACGATGTGCCAGTAGCGTCAAACGCGAGGATAGATCCCATAAACCCCAGATCGGGAGATACGATCAAGGCGAAATGGGAGTGGTCAGATGTGGATGAGGGCGATTACCAGCTCGAATCAACGTATTTCATCAAATGGTACCTCAACGGAGTATATCAACCAGATCACGACAATGCCCTTGAGATCGCCGGGGTCAGGCACGAGCAGGTCTGGAACTTTACCATATATCCCGCGGACCAGTTCTCATGGACCAATGGTCAGTTCGGGCCTGGCGCCTCATCCAGTTACGTGATCGTGTTCAATTCGGCACCGGTACTGGACGACGTGTTGATCACGACGCGGTATCCCAAGACGACCACCGACCTCCTGGCCCAGCCTGGCGAGTGGTCTGACATTGAATCCAACATGGTAATATTCCACTATCAGTGGGAGATCCGAAAGAAGATAGATACCGAGTACGTGTGGATCCCCCTTGGAGCCCCTGATTCACCCATACTCTCCAACCAGTTCACCAAAAAGGACGACAGTATCAGGGTGGGTGCCTGGGCCTCGGACGGCATAGCAACCAGCGATATCGTCTATTCCGAGGTGAAGATCCAGAACTCCCTGCCGAGGATCATCTCGGCCGAGCTCACACCGTCGATCCTTGATGAGACCATCGAGATCATAAGCGTCTCAAATGTGGCCTGGGAGGACGACGACGGCGACGATATCACCCTATATTTCAACTGGGAGGTTGGCGGCACCTCCATAGCACTACCTCCCGAATACTCCGAACTGAGATGGGACATCGGCGGGTGGAACTATCCCAACAACCCCAATGTGACCGTGAGGATAACCCCAAAGGACGACGAGGTCCTCGCGGGATACGGAGAGACCTTCGTCATCACACTTCAGATGACCCCGATGGATACGGACGGGGACGGCGACATAGACATGTACGACGATGATGATGATGGCGATGGGTTCGATGACATATGGGAGGAGTACATGGGTTCAGATCCCAAGTCACCTTTCTCGAGGCCGGTGGATACGGACATGGACGGGGATCCCGATGGTGTGAAGTACAACCCCGAGACCTGGATGGATATCGACGACGATAACGACGGGATACTCGACGACGCGGATAGCTCCCCTCTCAATCCGGCCATGCCAGGGGACATGGACGGCGACCATATCGGAAATGACGTGGACCCGGATATCGACGGCGACGGGGTCCCCAACGAAAAGGATTTCGCCCCGTACAACCCGTATGTCACATCGAAGGATGAGGAGAATGAGAACAAGGTCATCGAGACCATAACCCTCATACTTCTACTGCTTATATTCCTGGGAATAATCGTGGTGATCTTCCTGTTCCTGACCGGCAGACTTGAGCTGCCCGTGAACGCGCCGCCTCCCGCAGGCGGTGAAGAGGTTGAGAGCGCGGAGGCCATCTTCGACGATGATGATGACGAGGGTACGGGCGCAGGTAAAAAGGAGCTGGCCCTGCAGGACTTCGAGGACGATGACCTGGAGGACATGAAGGTCTGCTCCAACTGCGGGGAGCTCGTCAGCGGCGACACGGACATCTGCCCCAACTGCGATGCGGAGTTCGATGACGAAGATTATGAAGAATAGAAAATAGGCGCCTATCAAAGGGAAGGTTCCAGGGGGTCCTCCCCCTCCAGAGGTTGGACCTTCATCCTCCGGAC
>JAGLEG010000106.1 GCA_023145185.1 Thermoplasmata archaeon | reverse complement strand
AACCGTTCCGATATGGACGTTCCGAAATAGCCTCCGGTCTTTGTTGCGGTGATGTAGTCGCGAAAGTATATTCTCCCTTCCGCTCCCTGCTAGAACTGTACGATCTTGCCAGCGTTGGAGGAGGATCCCGAGGTGTAGGTCGGCGATCCCACGAGGATCTCATCCCCCACCAGGAGAGGATCCATATCTCCCATCCCTCTCACAACATGTCCTAAATTCTCCCCAAGCGTGCTCCCCAGGGCCGTCCATCCCATGTACTCCTCCGACCTCTGTAAGCCCGTCACGTTGAGTTTGGCGGACCTCACGGTTATGTTCTTTGGAAGGATGAAGGTAAAATGGCCCTCCGATGTTACGTTCAGGTCAAATTCGATATCGTTGGACCCATCCATAATGGAATCCTGATATCCCCAGTATGCGTTATCGAAACCATTGATATCCAACATATTGTAATATTGGTACTCGGGGGACGCCTTGCCTATGTTGAATATCACCTCGGAGGGGTACTTCTTCATCCCTGGTTCGTAGGGCACTGGACCGATGGTGATATTTCCTCCAAGGACCTGGCCTCCCTCCGGAATGGGATAGTAGAAACTGTTGTTATGCATGAAGTCTCCCCCTTCCACCAACATGATATCCCCAACAGCGATCTCACCACGGGTCTGTGCGGACCCCCTGGTCTCCATTTCTCCACTCTGATCAAGCTCATCGGCACCTGTGATCAAGGTACCAAATGGCATTATGAACAACAGCGCCAAGATGGCTGTTAGATATGTGACCTTGCTTGACAACTTGCTTCCCCCTCGCATTTAACAAGGAATAAGGCTGAAGTATATATACTATTTACCCGGGCGATTCGAAAAGATTTATTGGCATGCAGGAATTTGGGTTAACATGGGATCTAACGCTGGGGGGTGTCCTTCTGAAAATGAGTAGCGAATGCCATCTATGTTTCCTAAGGCAGGCGATGAACGAGATGGAGATGTCAGATCTGGATGAGCCGATGAGGAGGGCAATTCTGACACGTGTGCTCTCCTTGCTCGAGGGGGCCTCGTATGATAACGAACCCACAGTGATCGCTCACGAGATCCACAGGATAATAGAGGGGCAGGGCGGAGAAATGGACCCTTATCTTGAATTGAAGAGGAGGTCCAACGGGAGGGCGATGGAGATCTATCCCGACCTGTTGAACCGGGTGAGAACAGCAGACGACCCGCTGCGGGAGGCGATCCTTCTTGCGACCTGTGGCAACGTCATCGATTACGGTGCGAAGAACCTGTTGGACCTTGAAGATACCATCGAAATGGCGGAAAAGAAGGGGTTCAGCGTCGATGATCTTGAGGCCTTCAAGGAGAAAGAGAGGGGGGCCAGAACGATATACTATATCGTCGATAATTCAGGGGAGATCATCCTTGATAAACTGCTTATTGGGGAATTACTGCGCAGGAAGGGGGACCGCAGGGTAAAGGTGGTTGTGAAAAAGGAACCCGTCCTGAATGACATAACAGCCCGTGATGCGAGGGAGGTGGGCATCCATGAGATCGATGGAGTTGAGATCGTGGAGATACCTGATGCGGGTTGGATAACGCCGGACCCTCTGAAAGATCTCGAGGATGCAGATATGATAATATCAAAGGGACAGGGCAACTTTGAAGGGTTAAGTGAGGTTAAGGGAATATTCTTCCTGCTCGTATGTAAATGCGAGATCGTGGGCGAGTTCTTGGGTGTTGGTGTCGGCGATATGATCCTGAAGTATTCGAAATAATAGGTAAAACCTTTAAGGCGGTACCC
>JAGLEG010000105.1 GCA_023145185.1 Thermoplasmata archaeon | reverse complement strand
CGTCCTTGGCTATCCAAACGATCACTTCAGGATAATCAAGGAGATCCAGCCGGATATCATCGTGCTGGGCTACGATCAGAGACCCACGGTGGAGGAGCTGGAGTCCGATCTCAAGGCCCGGGGCATAGGGGCCAGGGTGGTACGGCTTGAGAAGAGGACAGGCGATATTGACGGGACCAGGAAGATAATCACGAAGATCCTGGAGGAGAGGGGGAAGAGATGCTGAGGATCGGCGTTGTGGACACCACATTCGCCAGGGTGGATATGGGTGCGGAGGCCGAGTCCGAGCTGAGGTCCATGGGAGGGGGATTCAGGATAGAGAGAAGGACGGTCCCCGGGGTCAAGGACCTCCCGGTGGCATGCAAGAAGCTGATCGAGGAGGAGGGGTGCGCCTTGGTGATGGCGCTGGGCATGCCGGGCAGGGAGGAGATCGACAGGACCTGCGCCCACGAGGCGAGCCAGGGGCTCATAACCGCGCAGCTCATGACCAACACCCACATTATCGAGGTATTCGTCCACATGGGCGAGGCCCGTGACGACCGTGAGCTCCTGGAGCTGGCGGTCAACAGGACCAGGGAGCATGCGAGGAATACATATTACATGTTATTCGATCAGAGGAAGCTGAGGAAACAGGCTGGCACGGGCCAGAGGCAGGGTTTCGCGGATGCGGGCCCTGCGGAGGGCGCGAGCGGCGTCTACCATTGATAGGGAGCGGTGAGAGATATGACGGATGAAGGATACAGATTGGGAATGGTGGTCTCGGAGTACAATTTCGATATCACCATGATGATGATGGAGAGGGCGAAGGCCCATGCGGAGTTCCTGGGCTGTCAGGTGGTCAAGGTCATCAAGGTCCCTGGCGTCTACGACGTGCCCTTCGGGCTCAACAGGTTGCTTGACGATGGGAACATAGATGGAGCGGTGGCCATCGGCGCCGTGATAGAGGGCGAGACCCAGCACGATGAGCTGGTGATCCAGCACGCTGCCAGGAAGATCATGGATATCTCGCTGGAGAAGAACAAGCCAGTGGGTATGGGCATATCGGGGCCGGGCATGTCCCGCGGCCAGGCACAGGCGCGTATCGAGAACGCAAGGTCCGCGGTGGAGGCCTGCGTCAAACTGCTCAAGAACGGTTGAAACGGGTAGGGGGCGCGTTCCCCCACATATTATTTTTTTGCCTTCCTGGCAGGAGATATTTTCTTCTTCGGGTCTTTTTTCCCGGAGGCTTTTCCGCTTTTCCGCTTTTTCTGACCGGGAAGGGCGGTCTTTCCGGTAACGTGGTCCTCGGTGAGGTCGATCTTCTCGTACCCGCTCTCGGATAGTATGTGAAGCTCCATACCAAGGTTCTTCTCCTGGTCGATCCTCTCGAACGTGGCCTTGAGGACCTCCAATGCCAGCTGCACGGCCTCGTCCCTCGTGATGTTCAGCGAGTGTTCCTTCTCGAGCATGGCCAGCCCCTCGGTATAACCTCTGCCTATCGCCGTGGCGGTCCTCTCCTGGTAGATCCCGGAAGGGTCCGTCTCGTAGAGGTGGTAGCCGTACTCGTCCTTTCCGCCGAAGATAAGGGCCGCACCGAAGGGTCTGACCCCTTCGTACCTTGTATAGATCTCGTTGATGCTCGATACCCAGCCGATGAGCGTCTTGATGTCGGGCTCCTCGCCGTAACGCTTCTTCTCCTCCTGGGCCTTATCCCGAAGGAGGTCCACAAGGACCCTTGTATCGGCTATCAGACCTGATGCCGCCGTCCCCACGGTGGGGGTTATCCTGTAGAACTTCTCGAGGTCGTCCTCCTCGATCAGGGAGTTGTAGACGGATTTGTCTATCCCGAAGAGGATCCCGTCCTTGAACCTGATCCCCATTGCCAGCCCACCCCGCCTTATCGCCTCCCTGGCGTATTCGACCTGATACATCCTTCCATCAGGTGAGAAGATCGTCGAAGCCTGGTCGTATGCCTCCCTATCGGTCGGGGTCATCACTGCTCACCCTGGGCCTTTATGTCATCTTTCTTCGAGAAGATGTTCTTCCAGAACGGTTTTTTATCCACCTCGTCACCTTCTTCAAGTGCTCTTTTATCGGGCAGTGGAACCGAAGCTTTTGGCCCTGCCTGCCTATCAGCGGGGATCGTGACGTTGATATCCTTTGTCGGAGGTGTGAGCTCCTCGCCGTATCTCTCCTCGTAGAGCATCCTGAGCCTCTCTCCTTGTTCCGAACCCGAGGAGAGGCGGTCGATGCTGTGCTCGATCTCCTCGATGGTGAGCGTCGAGCGTTTCTCGTACGGCTTGACCGTCACCTCGGAGGGTTTAATGGATACGACTTGAATAGGTCCCTCCTCGGTGGTAGGCTCGCTCTCCTGCCTGGGTTTATCCTTGATCTTGATGGGGTAGCCAAGCTCTATGAGCTCATCCTTGTATGGTCTCAGGGCCTGAGCGAACTCCTCTTTGCTGATCTTACCCTGTACACGGAGTTTATTCATCTTTATGAGCTTCCGCTCGGCCTCCTTGAGCCTCTTTTGATGTTTTCTGTCGGATGGAGCCAAATCCATACCTCCGTCTTGGATTGGACCCCAATTATCGTGGGGGTATAAGTGTTTTCTTGAACAACGTATGATGCATGGCGTTCTCTACATTGGATAGCAATGGTCTTTTCCGCAACGGTTATATAATTGGTCTAAGATAGGCGCCTTCTATTCCCGTACCGGTCCCTGATGATAACTTCAGAT
>JAGLEG010000104.1 GCA_023145185.1 Thermoplasmata archaeon | reverse complement strand
TGCGCTTCTCGTGGGGGCGGCGATCGAGGAGATCGACATACTGGATATCCAGGGGTACATCTCGGAGACGGACGACCCGGATATCATCAGGGTCTACGAGAACCTGATCAAGGGGTCCGAGAACCACCTCAATGCGTTCGTGAACGCCCTCTCCAAGCAGGGCGTGGAATACGAGCCCCAATATCTATCCCAGGAGGAGTACGACAGTATCGTGGAGTAGGTCCCGTACCAATACGAGGATGGGGGTCGATCTCACCCATACATAATCGTTAATAACCGATCCTGTTTACACTTGAGTATAGTTGAGTGAGAACCATGGCTGAAGATGAGAAGAAGAAGATCGTTCTGGACAAGAGCGATTTCTCAACCTGGTACAACGATGTGGTCGAGGTTGCAGGGCTATCTGACAAGAGATATCCCGTCAAGGGCATGAACGTCTGGACGCCTTACGGCTGGAAGGTCATGCAGGCAGTGGACAGGACCATTAGAAAGGAGTTCGACGATACGGAGCACGATGAGGTCCAGTTCCCGCTTCTCATACCCAAGACCGAGTTCCAGAAGGAGGCGGACCACATCAAGGGGTTCGACGCCGAGGTCTACTGGGTGACGCATGGGGGGCTCAACGAGCTGGACGTGCCCATGCTCCTTCGGCCCACATCCGAGACGGCCATGTACCCCATGTTCTCACTATGGATCAGGTCACACAACGACCTCCCGCTGAAGACATATCAGATAGTGAACACCTTCAGGTACGAGACCAAGATGACCCGCTCGTTCATCAGGGTGAGGGAGATCCACTTCTTCGAGGCGCACACCTGTCATGAGACATTTGAGGATGCCGAGGGGCAGATCCGGGAGGACTGCTCCATAATGGATCGGTTGGCAAAAGAACTCTGCATACCGTACCTGCTTGTGAAGAGGCCCGACTGGGACAAGTTCGCAGGGGCCGTTTATACCATTGGGGTGGATACCATCATGCCGTCGAAGAAGACGCTTCAGCTGGGGTCCATCCATCAGTACAAGGAGAACTTCTCCAGGCCGTATGATATAAAGTATGAGGGGGCCGACGGGGAACATCACCACGTTCACCAGACCACCTATGGGATGTCCGAGAGGTTGATAGGTGCGATAATCGGCGTTCACGGGGACGACAAGGGGATCATTTTACCACCGAAGATAGCACCCATTCAATTTGTGATAATTCCGATCCTTGCAAAGAACAAGGTGGAGATGGTCACGGAGGCGGCCAAAGAGCTGGAGAGGGAGATCAAGGAGATGGGGTTCAGGGTGAAGCTCGACCTTCGGGATGTGAGACCAGGCTCCAAGCACTACGACTGGGAGATCAAGGGCGTGCCGATCCGTGTGGAGATCGGGCCCAGGGACATCGAGAACAATACGCTCGTATTCAAGAGGAGGGACCTCTCCACCAAGGCGTTCATCGAGAGGAAAGACCTGAAGGAGGAGGCCCAGAAGGCTCTGGACGAGGTTGAAAAAGAGATGCTTTCCAGGGTGGAGAACATCATGGAAGATGGTGTCAAGGAGGTGGATTCCACCTACGATGGGAAAGACCTGCTTGCGACGGGTTGGGACGGCATCATCAAGACCAACTGGTGCGGGGAGATGGAGTGCGCCAAAGAGATGGAGACGCAGATGGACAAGACGTTCCTTGGATATCCTCTGAAGGATGCCGTGTCAGGTGAGACGGAGAAGAGGGGTGGGAACTGCATGAACTGCGGGAAGCCCTGCGACACTGTTGTCATGTTGTCGAAGAGCTATTGATCGGTTGTGCTGAATGATAGGTGCTCATCGTTAGACCCCATCTCATGCACGGGGCAGATGTCCGGGACATTTTCTCTGTCGGACATATTATCTATCAAGGACCGCCATGATGTTCTGTGGGGATCCGATATGAAAAGTATGATGCTGATAGCAATAACTGCCGGTTTGATAATGATCACGCTGGGCCTTTCCAATGTAATTGGTAATGATGACGACATGTTGTACGAGGACGAGGAGGAAGACCTGTTCGTTATTGGTGAAAGTACAGGCCATGAGGATGATGTGGACATATTGTCGCTCACCTGTGACAGGTCATCCGATCCGGTTGCACTAGTGATGACGGTCAAGGGTGAGATAACAGCCGAATATGGCGAGAATGGAACCAACAACTACGTGTTCTCCATAGACCTGGATGGTGATGAGGATACCGCGGAGATAGGCGTCCAGATGACAGGTGTCAATTCAGGGAACGACCAGTTCTTCACCGCCATCACCCCTGAGAATACCATACTGCTCGATGAGGACCATTACACCATCTCCGGGTCCACGGTCACGGTCTATATCGACCAGACACATTTTGGTGAAGCCAGCGAGGTCCTTGACATCAGTGGAACCACACTCCAGATGTTCAACTCCTCCACCGTAATGGACCAGATAAACAATAAATTCGGGGAAGATGACACTCCTTATGGCTACGAGGAGCCCACAGCAGACGATGACGACGAAACCCCGGATGGCAATGAGACGGACGATGATGAGGATACGCCGGGGCTCTCCATTATCCTGATCTCGGCCTCTGCGATACTGGTCGCAATGTTCATCGGTCGGTCCAGGAAGAAGTGATGGAGTGGATCAGGAAATCGCCCTTTTATGACGAGGGGTTGTCACTAAACAGCGTTTTTATGATAGACCCTTGTCACAGATCACCGTTTTAATGACAAGGCCCTATCATAGATCATCGATCTGATGATACTGCCGCATCAATATGCTCTGACCTATACCGTTCCAATTAGCCAAGTAGATAGGCCCATAACGGCGCCCTCGGAATTGGATCGCCCATTGAGAAAACATCTTTTGATATCAGCATGCCCTGGTAATCCTTGTAGGGGAAGATCGTGAGGTTCTCCACCTCGTTCTCCCTTATCGGACCATAGCATACCTGCATTGCCAGCTTCTTTTCGGGGAGAACGACATCCACCTCTCTTTTTTCCCTCCAGTAGAAACAGTGTCCCTGCTCCCTTTCAACCTTCTTAGCGACAAGGTTCTCCGCCCATCTTCCCCTGCTTTCCATCGGTTCCAGCATCAATGCGTTCGCCATGCCGAGGTCGGTTGAATATATCTTGATGGGCGCGTTGGTCCTCAGATTTTCCGATGAAGAGCGAGAGAAATTCCTGCTTGTGAATATCATGTAAGATCGCTCCAACAGACCGATATATTCCCTCACCGTGTCCGGGCTCAATCCTGATGCCTGGCCTATCCGCCTCAGGCTCATGATATTGGAGAAGTTCCTGAGCACGTACACCGCCAGAAGCTCAAGTTTGTCAGGGTGCCTGACATTGTGTCTCCTGATGATATCCCTGTAGATTATATCCTTGAAATACTGCTTCAATAAAGTTGGGTCTTTTCCACCTCTGACGATCTCAGGAAAGCCACCTTCTTTCATGTATGTCTCAAGATGCTGGATAAGGGTATCCTCGTCTTGACGGTTCTTTTTCCATATCTTCTCAGGCGTCCCGGTATTGGGGATAATGGAGTTGAAGGTCAGGTATTCCCTGAAGGATAACGGATCCACATTCAATGTCAGGTTCCTTCCGGTCAGCAGTGTAGAATAATCGGATGATATCAGGGAGGAGGATGAACCCGATACGACGAATTTTATATCCCGGCCCAGGTCGTAATACCTCTTGATCCACTTCTCCCACCCGGGGATGGACTGGATCTCATCGAGGAACATGTAGATCCTCCGATCCGGGTCAAATGGTATGTTTCTCTTATACTCCTTGAACC
>JAGLEG010000103.1 GCA_023145185.1 Thermoplasmata archaeon | reverse complement strand
ATCCTGTTCCAGTTCCGCCCCATCCTCCTCCTCTCCTCAACACCCCTTGATGATTCGGTCACACTCCGATGTATTGGGGGGCCCGTGGAGGATATCACCTTCACCATACAGGAGGGCCCCAACGGCTCCTATCTGAAGGATATGGAGGAGCTGAACCTGGCCAGCCTGGACAGAAGCGCGGTCAAGATAGAACCAGCCGGCTTTTCCGGGAAGGCCGTGTTCACGATCAGGGCCGAGGGCACCTACGAAGGGGAAACTATCGTAAGCAATCCCTGGATCATCCATGCCGTGGGGTCAACAGAGAGCACCAGATCAATATCTCCGGTCAGGGTCGCCACGGGGGGAGCAGCTGCGGCAACCGGACTTCTGGTGGGGACCGCAGCCTATCTCTATGCCGGGTCCGAGGTCTGGAGGTACAAGTTCCTCGCCATAGGGTTCGTCCCCCTCTATGCCGCGGTGAGGAAAGAGAAGGTACTGGACCACTTCTTCCGGGGGCGGCTGTACGAGTATATCAAGGAGCACCCAGGCACAACGTACTCCGGGCTGAAGAAGCATTTCGAGGTTAACAACGGGGTCCTGACCTATCACCTCCACAGGCTGGAAAAAGAGGAGCTCCTCTCCTTCAAGAACGTGGGCAAGTTCAAGCTGTTCTACGCGGATGGGGTACAAATGTCCGGAGGGGAGCTGATCCTCTCACAGCTTGACAGGACGATCCTTGAGATGATCCACGGAACTCCCGGCATCGCATCCACGGAGGTCATAGGGGCCCTGAAGGACATCAGGGCAAAGAGGACGCTCTCCAGGCACCTGAAGGACCTGCAGAGGAAAGGACTTCTCGAGGCGCAGGTGGACCAGGGGGTCAGGAAGCTGTATCTAGCCATGGAATGGTCCGAGCTGATGGCTGCCACCGTGTGAGAACGGGTTGATCTAATGGTTCCCGATTAAGAAAAACTAAAATACTTCTAGCAGATACGCCAAATCCTAAACATGCCGCAGTAGCTTAGTTGGATAGAGCGTACGACTGTTAATCGTAAGGTCATCGGTTCGAATCCGCTCTGCGGCGCCATTTTTTTTATCAATCTGAAAGCTGATGGATTATTGGGCCGCAGGCGGATTCGAACGCAGTTCATTGGTAAAAGTACACCCACAACACCGCTTTTATCAATGCATGAAAAATCCGATGGATTTTTCAAATGCGAATCCGCTCTGCGGCGCCACTTTTCATTTTTCCTCTAATTTATATATT
>JAGLEG010000102.1 GCA_023145185.1 Thermoplasmata archaeon | reverse complement strand
CGTTAGAAATTAAAATAGGCACTGGGATGCGAAAAGGTGCCAATAATTGTCGGTAGCGAACCTTTTCGCGCCAGACCAAAAGTGAACATAATTCAGCATATCTTTTGGTCGTATGAAAGCTATATCGACCACTCAATTCCGGAGCAATATCTCTATGCCGATCGGAATTGAGTGGGGGCACTGGGATTTGAACCCAGGTCATGGGTTTTGGAGACCCAGATGATAACCAGGTTACACTATGCCCCCGAAGATGGTCATCAAGGGGAAGCTAACCGGAGCCTCAACGCTACTTCCTAAGGCGGGCGGCCCTCTTCCTTCGGCGCATCCTCTTCTTGCGCCATTTCCACCGCATATTGCCTTTCTTCTTCCACGCTCTTGAGCTACGTTTCATTTGTTGGCCCCTGATCAATTTACGGGAAGATGGCGGACCCGGGGGGATTCGAACCCTCGACATCCGGCTTAGAAGGCCGGCGCCATATCCAGACTAGACCACGGGTCCAAAGTTCGAAACGGACATCTTGTAGATGACCGCGGAGTCGAACCCAGTTCCTGCCAGGTCGCATCCCGTGAGCGCAGTAAAAAGGAACTTATTTAAAAACCTTTCTTATTAAACACTTGTAGGGGAACGATGCTGGAGTGGCCGTTTTGTTCGAAGTTTGTACGGAAAGGGTTAAAATAGTTACAGCCGTAATAGGAACAGATCCCCATCAGGGGGGTTGGTGAGGGACTTTGAGAATACACAAGAAAGCCCCCCTCTGGGTGGTTCTACTATTGATGGTCTTCCTCTCTGCAGGGGCGGCCATGGAACCTAACCCCGGAGGTGCAGAGGAGAATGTGCCCCTTGCAACAAGGGCACCGCCGGGCGTAGACCCGGGGACCAATTACGCGATCATTACGACAAGCGCCCTGGAGGGCTCATTCCTGCCCCTTGCCCGGTGGCGGTCCCAGATGGGCCTGAAAGCGGAGGTGTTCCTCCTGGACGGAGACGAAGGCATCCTGTCCGGGCCGGGGGGCGACGATGCGGAAAAGCTCCATTTTTTTATCAATGATATATACTCCAGGACGGAAGGAGGCCTTCAGTACGTTCTCCTGGGTGGTGACTCGGATGTGGTCCCGATCAGGTACCTTCATGCCAACGCCAGCTACATCGGCCTGGACGAGCAGTACCTATCTGATGTGTACTTCTCCTCCCCGGAGATGGAGTGGGACGGCGACGGGGACGGGAGGTACGGTGAGATCGACGATCTGCTGATCCACGGCGTATCCAATATCTCATTTCCCCTGAGAGTGGGAAGGGTGCCGATCAACAACACCGATGATGCCGATCTTTTCTGCCAGAGGGTCATCGATTACGAGACCGATCCTCCCGATGGCGACTGGTACTCGAGGGGCATTCTGGCCAGTTCCGTCATGGACCGGCCCAACATCGATGACGATCCCGTTACCCCCACTGATGAGGGTTACAACGCCTACAAGGATAACGGCTACAAGGCCATAGAGAGTGCCATGAGATATATTCCATACTCCATGGATATCACCCATCTACATGATTACCAGGTCGATCGCCCATACTGGGGCGGCAACTATTCGGAGGAGAACGACACACTCACAATGGCCTCTCTTCCCGAGAACATCTCAAATGGGTGCTCCTTCGTATCCTTTGCCGGGCAGTCGTTCTACGACTCCTCCTCGTCCCCCTTCTCGCTTGCAAACTGGGTGCAGCCAACGGGAACACAGTACCCACCGAGCGCGGGATTCGGCCCGGCGCTGGCGAGGGAGGACATTGACGATCTATCCAACGGCGGAATGCTTCCGGTGATGTACCTCTCCTCCTGCGATAGCTTCAATTTTTCTGGAGATAACGACCAGGACCTGGAGGCCCTGATCTATGCCCAGGGGGGCGGTGCGATCTCCGTGATAGGCTCCACAGGGGTCTCCTGGAGGGGTGAGGGGGCGGATTTCTCCCTGGGGAACTGGTATCTGATGCCCATGTTCTGGAAGAACCTGATGCTGGACCAGAGGCCCGGTGACGCCCTGTACGACCTGAAGGAGACATACCTGAAGGGGAAGTGGGATGAGCTATCCTCGCAGGAAGCTCTTCTGGTCGGGGCCTACACCTACAACTATCTGGGCGACCCGGCGTTGAGGGCCTGGCTATCGGAGCCCCAGGAGCTACAGGTCCACCCTGATGGGGAGACCATCTTCACGGGAGGCGACTCCCTGACGGTCCTGGTCGAGGACCTGGCACAGACGCCCATCTACGATGCTCTGGTCAGCCTGTACCATCCCGTGACCGGGGAGGTATTCTCCAACAGGACAGGCCCCGATGGCCTGGTCGAGATCGAGGCAGACCTCACATCTCCCGGAACCATCAGATTGACGGTCACGGCAAACGGCTATCTCCCCTCCCTTCAGAACGTGACGGCCATTGAATCCCCACTGGACCTTGAGGTCCTGTCTGCTGATATCTCGATCTCTCCCGGGAACCCCACGGAGGGAGCGGAGATGACCATCTCCGCCAAGGTGGTAAACCTGAAGGGACACGCCGTGAATGGGGTGAGGGTGATGTTGTTTTCGGGGAGGATATCATCGGATCATCTGGAATGGCCCGCACCGATCGCGGAAGTGACGGTGGACCTCCCATCGTCGGGGTTTGCGATCACCTCCCTTACGACCTCCCCCGCCAGGTCCTGGTCCTCTGTGACCGTGGCCGTGGAGTACCAGGCAGACGAGGTCAACCTGGAGAACAATATCGCCTTCAGGTCCGTCAGGGTGAACGCGGCGCCGGCCTTCTACACCCTCCCTTTTCTGGAGATGGAGGAGGACCAGGATGGGCCGGCCACGGTAGACCTCGTCGACTTCGTGTTCGACCCGGACAACACCAGCGGCGAGCTCACCTTCCTTGAGATGGAACAGCACCCCTCGTGGATCGCCCTTGACGAGGGTGGGACATTGACGGCTGAACCGCCGGTGAACTGGACCGGTACCGTGTCGTTCAAGGTCCTTGTTTCGGACGGCCTCGCCTCGGGTGAAAAAGATGTCAGGGTCATCGTGGGCCCGGTAAACGATCCACCCGCCCTGCTTGGCGTCAAGGATATTTACATTGCCACTGTAGATCGGCTGTTTTCGGTCACGTTATATCCCATAGATGCAGAAGGCGACCTGGTAACTATCAAGTACACTTCGGACCTACCCAATCTGACGATCTCATCCGATACGCTGAGGTTCGTGCCATACCCGGGTGATGAAGGGGCTCATTACGTAAATATCACTACCTCTGATTCCCATGGAGCATTCCGGAACTATACCCTTGAGATCATCGTCAATGTCTCCTCCGATCTGCTCTTTTTCATGGAGCCGTCCCTCCACCTTCCGGATGCATGGGAGGGCAGACGCTACGGATACACAGTCTCCGCTGGAGGGGATCTTGCAGAGGGGGCGGTGTTCACGGACAATACGTCCCTGTTCGATATAGATCCGGAGACCGGTGAGATAGAGTTCAAGCCCGGCCCTGACGATGTGGGGGAGCACTGGGTAAGGATCGAAGTGACGTCAGGGAACGTGACGATCTCCAGGTCGTTCACACTGGATGTGCGTCAGCCCAGGGAGGTATCACCCGGTATCTACTGGATACTCGGAGGCGCCATGGCCCTGGTGTTACTGCTGATAACCCTCGTCTACCTCTGGGCGGGGCCTCCCGTGGAGCAGTATGGCCTCGAGGAGTGATCGCCCCGATCACACGGCGATCATATCGATCATCACGAGTGCGTCAAGCGGCAGGTCTGACACCTCGATGGTGACCCTTGCCGGCGGGCCGTCGCCGAAGAAACTTCCATAAGCCCTGTTGACCACTGTGAAATCGTCGATGTCCGTGAGGTAGATCGTGGACTTCACAGCATTTTCCAGCGATGTCCCGGCCGCCTCAAGGATGACGGAGATATTGCCCATTATCTGTTTTGTCTGGCGTCCGGCCGTGTCTCCCACGAGCTCCTTCTTTCTCCCTGGTTTGAGCGCGATCTGTCCCGATACGAAAACGAACCCCCCTGCAGAGACCGCCTGGGAATATGGTCCGATCGCAGCAGGTGCATTTTCGGTTTGAACTATCTTTCGATCTTTTTTTTTCACGTTCTCATCTCCTTGCCCTCATGATAACGGATATGATCCGATCACCTCGTACAAAGGGCCTTCGGCGGTGAGGGTGGACCGCATCAGGTCGAAACTCTCCACCCCGATGGAATAACCTTTCTCCTTCAGTTTTCCCGCCTTTTCTTCCACCATCTCCCCGATCGCCACAGCATCCAGGGAGGCGCCTTTTCTGACCCTTGCAAGCGTTATGTGTCCGTGGAACGCCCTTTTCTCGATCTCCACACCGAGCGCTTCACTCAACTTTCTCTCCAGGTTGGAAGCGAGCCTCTGCAATCCGGCCTGGTCATGGAACCCCATCCATATCACGGAGGGACGTTTCCACGTGGGAAACGCTCCGGCACCACCGATCTCAAGATCGAAAGTAGAGGTCGATCCCGCCGCCTCCCCGGCGGGGTTTGAGAGGTCAGTCGCGTTGAGGCCTGTATCGCCCAGGAATTTCAGAGTGATGTGATGCAGGGATGGATCGACGGCCCTTATCCCATGATATTCAGGGCCTTCAAGTAGCTCTTGGATGTCGCTGAATATCTCGTCATATGGTATCCTCACCGAGAAGCACAACCTCATCA
>JAGLEG010000101.1 GCA_023145185.1 Thermoplasmata archaeon | reverse complement strand
CACGGACTCCAGTTCCTCATTTCTATCCAGTCTATCCTTTCTAACGGTCGTAGTGTTTATGGCCAGACCTTTTTCTGTGGCAACAACGTCGATAAGGGGCCCCGGTGTTGTTATGGTGAGGACTTTTTCCCTGATTATTGGATTCTTCTTCCTCATAAGTGGAATTGTAATAACAGTGATGTCAGAACCATAAGCAACGTCCTGATGGCCACCTATCCCGTGAAGGAGCATCCCATCGGAATGTGTATTCACATTTACGTTGAAATCCAGATCTACCTCCGTGGCAGAAAGGAATGCACATTTTTCCATCTCGGTAAAGGTTCCTCCGGTGTGAAGATTGGCATATTGATCTATGAACAATTCAATATGGTCCCTGTTGTCCCGCAGCGATTCTATTGCTTTCAGGTCGAATGATTGTGCATCCACGAGTTTCTTGATACTCCCCTCGTTCAACATGTCCACAAGATATCCTGTGGTTCCCCCTACGGCAAAGGAAGCTTGTTCTCCCGATCTCCTGTAGTGGTCTCCTATATACTTCGTTATCGCCAGTGAAATTCCACCTGAGCCTGCCTGAAAGGAGAATGAGTCGTCCAGAATATTATAAGAACTGAGCATTTTCATTACCAGATCCGCGATCTTGAGCCTCATTGGGTCCTGGGTGATCTTCATGGACCCGGATACAATACCTGAATTATCCCCGATCGAATCTACCTTGACGATATGATCGATATCGGTAGATCGTAAGGACATGGGCGTACATGGAAATTCCACAATATTGTCAGTTATTAGAACAGTTTTTCTTGCAAAAAGGGAATCGGCCTTCAAGTATCCGCATGGCCCAAATGATGATTGGCCCATGACGCCATTGGCATTTCCCAATACATCACAAGCGGAAACACCCAGAAAAGCGACATCGATGGATACCTCACCATGTGATAATGCTCTCGCTCTCCCGCTGTGACTTCTCAGGACCACGGGAATATCGAGATTTCCCTTTGAGATATAACTTCCAATGGGACCGTTCATAGAACCCTCGATAGAGGTGACAATTCCGTTTCTAATGTGATCGATAACGGGTTCATGTACGGGAAATAGAGCAGACGGAAACAGCCTCAGGTCCTTTATACCCTTTCTAGCTATTCGGTCCATTACCATATTCAATACCATGTCGCCATTTCTTAGATTGTGGTGAAAGGATATCGTCATCCCATCGTCAAGGCCAGTCGTTTCTATCGCATCATCTATTGAATGTAGTACCTTTGATCCACCTCTAATTCTATGTCTTGCAGGCCTTCCGATCTCACGATCGATATAAGGGGCGATACCAAGGTGATCTACATAGGATTTAAGAGCGATACCTTCAATGGCTGTAGGAACCTTTCTACCCAATGAATTTTGAGCTATGTCCAAGCCGGACCTTAGAAACATGAAGATGAATCCTTACGCACATTATTAACACTTTTCACAGGCATCTCTCAATTGATCTTGAGATTGCCAGATAATCAAGTGGTGTGATGTTCTCCGCCCGTTTATCCAGAATATTATGATCTTTAAAGATATCGAACAACATCTCATCGGTCATATCTCCTGAAAAATATGAGGAATTCACTGTATTTTTCAGCTTTTTTCTCCTTCCAGAAAAACACATATTTAGCAGCTTTCTCAATACCAGCTCGTCGATATCATGATCACGTTCATCAGATGGTTTGAATTTAATCACAGTTGATCTTACTTTTGGTGATGGAAAAAACGACTCGGGTTGAACATCAAATAGCGGTTCATATTCCATCTTCAACTGAAATTGGACCGAGATCTTGCCATAAGTTCTGCTATTATGTGTGGAGACCAATCTATCCACCATCTCCTTTTGGAGCATCAGAATGCACCCTTTGAACGATCTGGAATCAATCATTTTATTCATTGGGGTGTTGTCAAGAAGCAGTGTAATGATCGCAGTTGAGATATTGTATGGTAGATTGGATATGATAAAAGGTTCTTCATAAAATAGTATTTCCGGTATTCTTAATATGTCATCATTGATTATTATCAACCTGTCAGATGTATATTTTTTATAGCCATTGGACAAATTTATAAACAATTCACGATCCAGCTCAACAACGGTAATTTTGTTATTTCTTTCGAGCAGAAATTGTGTTAATATTCCCGATCCAGGTCCTATCTCAACTATATTATTGTTCATATTGTAGGGTATACTGGCCACGATCTCGCGCCCAATTCTCTTGTCCATGAGAAAGTTCTGCCCCATCGATCTTCTTGGTTTAATAACGATATCTCCCAGATCGATGGTTTTCCTCACGGACTTACTTTTATGCCTGCCCATAATAAGTACAAACAGGAAAAGATATAAATAACATTTCACGTTGGTGGAGCCTGATATAGATGCAGGTTATACTTATTGAAAAAGGTAAGAATTCCATGAAGATGCAGATCGAAGGAGAGGGAGAGACCATGCTGATCCCCCTCAGGAACCAACTTATCAAGGATTCCGCAGTTGATTTTGCCAATTACAACATAAGGCACCCTAAACTGGACATTCCGATATTCAATTTCGTGGTTAATTCCGGCAAACCACAAAATGCACTCAAAAAGGCCTCCAAGGCACTATCAAATCAATACAAGGATATGCTTAAGCAAATAAAGAAACAGAGCTGATAATAATGTCCATGGGGGCTGTTCCTCCAAGGGAGGAACGGGATGTTGGACTTGAGGTTTACGTTACCAGTACGGAACCCCTCGGAGGCAAGTTAAAACGTCTCCCAGATGATTTTATCGTGGATGAGATACTTGAACTACCCGAAGAAAAGGAGAACGGAAAATTCGTTACGGCCAGGATAGAATCCTATAACTGGGAAACCAATAGATTGATACGTGCTCTTTCTCGAAAACTTGGTATATCAAGAAACAGCATAAGCTTTGCCGGTACAAAAGATAAACGCGCAATTACCACCCAGTATTTTTCCATTGTCACAACCCTGGAGAGGATAGATGATCTATACCTGAAGGATATAAGGATATTGGATAGATATTATTCCAATCGAAAACTGGAGATCGGCGATCTAAAAGGCAATCATTTCAGGATAAAGATCAAGGGTATTGACCTGGAGAGAACGGCTATCAAGAGGATAGTCAAAACAAATATGGATGAGATAAATAATATCTCAGGTTTCGCAAATTTTTTCGGGGTCCAGAGATTTGGTATTATCAGATCAATAACACATAAAGTGGGTGAAATGATAGTGAAAAACGATATTGAAAAAGCAGTTTTCACTTATATTGGCAACCCGTGCAAAAAAGAATCTAGTGATGCAATATCCGCAAGAGATAGGATAGAAAAGGAGAGAGATTTCAAAGCTGCGCTCTCATATTATCCTGTAAATTATTCGTTTGAGAGGATGATGATCGATCATCTTTCAAAAAGGGATTCAGATTGGGAAGGGGCTATTGAGGTTCTGCCACTAAACCTAAAAATGATGTTCATACATGCATATCAATCCTACCTGTTCAACAGGATCCTCTCATCTCGTATTAAAAAAGGGCTATCATTGAACGAACCATCATTGGGGGATATTATTATCCCATTGAACAACCAGGGTATACCTGATCACCACAGACCTGTAAGGGTCAATAATAATAATATCAAAGATATGAATGATATCGTTAAGGGCAAGAAAGGATTCATCACTGGTTTGATAATGGGAATGGAACCGATTTTCGCTGAAGGAGAGATGGGTGAAATTGAAAGGAAGATCATAAAGGAGGAGAAATTAAAGCCTGATGATTTTCTAATACTCGACATCAAGGGTATCAATTCAAGGGGAATACGCAGGAATATATTGGCGCCTGTATATGACCTAAAATGGAGATTGGTAAAAGACCCAGACATCACTTTTGAGGGGGAGGCTGTTGAAATGGAATTTAAGCTGTTCAGGGGGACGTATGCCACTGTTCTACTGAGGGAGCTGATGAAGGGAGATATAATGTCATATTGAATGAATACCGGAATATACGAAAAGAATTTAAACGAAACCAATATACATTAGAAAAACAACTGGAGAGATGGCAGAGCGGCTACGCGGTCGACTGCAGATCGGCTTTATGGGAGTTCAAATCTCCCTCTCTCCACCATTTTTATTATTTAATAGATACGATCTTGGACGAGTATAGACAATGGATGGATCGTCTAAGCTAACTTTAACATAATGAGCATAGATAAGATTAAAGTGAGGCTTCTTACAACATTGACCGGCTAATATCCTATTCGATCTGTCAAAGTTGGAATATAACATAATAATTCTTATGTTTAAAATATTTAGAGTATATGTCTCATATCGGAGGTATTGTTAAAATGTTATAACAAAATATATATAATGTTGAAACTCTTATATTTTCTTATGCCCACGTCGAATTACAATACGAAATTAAGAAAGATCGGAAACGGGAGAGGAGTACTTCTTTCAAAGACAATATGTCAATTGGCGGGAATGGAACTAGGTGGTGAATTTCAGGTGATATTGGACGATGATAGAATAACGCTCATTCCATCCAAAGACGAAGGGGGTATGTAATTGAAGGAAAATGCGGATGTTTCGGATGACAAACAGATCCGTGCAGCAATATACTGTCGTGTTTCTACAGAGGACCAGGCCAAAGAAGGATATAGCCTATCTGCACAGGAGGATAGGCTTAAGTCATATTGTAACGCCAAGGAGTGGATTATCGAAAAACTATATATCGATGATGGATACAGCGGAAGGACGGACGATAGGCCCGCTTATTCAATGATGATGGAGGAGAAGGATCAATGGGATGTCATGGTCGTATTGAAAATGGACCGTATACATCGAAATTCAAAAAATTTTACCTTGATGATGGAAGGTCTGAAAAGAGAGGGAAAGGAATTTACTTCAATGCAGGAATCATTTGATACGACAACTGCAATGGGGAGATTCGTAATGGATATCATTCAGAGGATCGCTCAACTCGAATCGGAACAGATAGGGGAGAGGGTCTATATCGGTATGAGGCAGAAAGCTATTGAGGGAAAGGGAATATTGGGTTTCAACATACCATTTGGATACTGCAGAGAAAATGAAGAGCTGATCGTTAATATAGGTGAAGCCGAGAATGTGAAGCTGATGTTTAGATCTTACATGTCGGGAGATTCCCTGAGGGGTATCTGCAGAATTCTTGAGGAGAAAAGTATCCAGACAAAAAAGGGCTCTTTACATTGGGATCCGAAAACTGTTAGCCGGATCCTTTCAAATCCTATCTACTGTGGATACCTGAAATGGGAAGATGTGATCTATCCCAGCAATCTGGATTCCATCATAGACGAGGAGATTTTCAAGGAAGTTCAAATACTACTTCATGGCACCAATACCAATAATATGGTTTTCCTACCTGACAAAAGCTCATTTTTATCAGAAGCCTAACAATTATTCAATTATTTACAATATGGAAAAGGATAATGTGTGGCCTTCGGGAGACCGACGGCCACGAATACCGCCAATAAAATTTATGATGTTTAGATTATAAGAGAATTATTTTTATTAATGGCGTTATGTGGAATAATTCTCTTTATAATGATATCTCTAAAATTTTTATAAAATAATTCAATAACCATGGCAAATGTCTGTATGTAGAGTATTATTCTTTTATATGTGGAAATAAGGGAAATATACACTCATTTGCAATATTGCCCTCATTTCTGATATCCATCAGATATATTTTAGTTATATGTCCAATTTACCAATAGCATGGATGAGGCCATAAATAATAATGATCTTCCAATGGATCCCGAATACCTTGAAACTTTGAATGTTTTCGAGGAGATGGGAATTGAATCCTACCATTTAAGGCTACTATCAATTCAAAATCCGGTGTCATATAAAAATATCCAATTTACGATAAATAGAAAATTACTTGAAGGGGAATCTATTGAAAATATCAATATATTCCTGAAAGAAAAAACAGAGGATCTGGATGAGGATCAGATCTTTTCCCAACCTATGCTATTGGGATCTCCATTGGAAGAAGAGGGCATATATGACCTCGAGACAAAAGAAAATGTAATAACTTCAGCTAATGATGATGATATTTCAGATATGGATGAAGAATCTATCGATAATATCGATAATATGCCGAATAAGGCGGATAATACTTCATATTATGATGAAATAGAC
>JAGLEG010000100.1 GCA_023145185.1 Thermoplasmata archaeon | reverse complement strand
CATCGCTCATATTGAACCCGATGGTGATCACGCCGCTGACCAGGTTACCATCAGCGGGGTCTGTTATGGTACAGATCGGCAGCACATCATCGATGACATTGATGGTGAACTCCTCCGATGTGACATTATTCCACTGCTCATCAGATATCAGCAGTGAGAAGGTGATGTTTCCCAGGTCATCTCCAGACCCTATCGTGAAGGAATAGGAGCCGTTCACCGGTTCCAATAAGGCGTTCCTCTGCGCCTCTCCAGGCATTGAGTAGTATATCTCCAGGGCCTCGATGCCCAGATTGTCCCTGGCCTCGATCAAGATCTCTATCTCCTTTCCCGGGCCGATCTCCTCCGGATAGGAGAGGTTCAACAGCGATGGAGGGTCGTTGTCAATGATGGTTATGGCGAATTCAAACTGGGACATCTCGCTTCCTGTGCTGTCAAGGGCGTGGCACGAGATGTTCACATCTCCCACAAGGTCCTCCGGAACGGACCATTCACCGGACCAGGCGTCTCCATCTCCAGGAGACAATGTAATATTGGCCATCCCACCCTCAAATGATATCCAGACCTCATCGATCTCAATATTGTCCGAGATGTTCACCTCGAAGGTGTACAGGTCCCCGGTGTATCCAATGGAAGGGGAGAGGAGGTCAACGAAGACCGGACGATCGTTATCGATCACCGGGATGCTCTTTTCAACAGTCTCAAACTGATTTTCTGACGTATCCAGAACGTAGATAACGTATTCGATATCCTCAAGAGAATCCAGGGGAGCATAGGTGGTGACCGACCAGGTGATATCATCGTCCGAGGTCATGCTCAACGTGACGTTCAATACGGAGTTGAACAGATGGACCCGGACGGTGTCGATGCCGATATTGTCGGACAGGTCGGCAGTAATGGTCAGCGGATCGCCCGTGTACGCAACCTGAACGGATGAGTCCTCCACAAGTTCCGGGAGGTCATTGTCCACGATCTCCAAGACGCTGGTAGATGTGCTGATCAGGTTCTCCGACGTGTCATTTGCGTAGATCACGAAGTTCAAAGAACCCGTCCTGTTCCATGGGATGTCGATATCCACGTACATGACGTTGGACCTGGAAAGGGCAAGGCTCACGTTCACCGGGTCATCATCGTCGATCCAGTAATGGGCCCAGGCTGAAGCAACCTCCCTCTCATCCCCGACGGATGCAGATATGATGAAGACCTCCCCGGTGGTCGGGGTCTCGGTGGTGATATCGGTGATGACCGGTGCCACAAGATCGTAGGCCAGCGGAAGCATGTCCCCGGGCCCGTGTGGGACGGCGGTGTCGCCGATCCAGTCCCCGTCGGTGTCCAGGCCATCGTAGTCGGACCAGAAATTTCCACCGATGTGGTCTCCACCTATGATATTGGTTCCCAGTGAGTAGGTCGTGTTCCAGCGGTCGTTATCGCTGTTCAATACGTCGGTGTTCATGATGATGCTGTCGATGTGGTTGTCATAGATACTGTTCTCGACAGTATCTCTGAGCTTGATCCCCACCCTGTTATCCAGGACCATGTTCGAACGTATCTCATTGCCAAACGATGATCGGACCAATATCCCATTTTCAGAGCTGTCGGAGATATGGTTGCCCTGGATCAGATTCTCATAGGAGCCTTCGATCACAACACCATAGGAATTCTCCATTAGAACATTGTCAAATAAAGTGTTGTTATCGGAGTTCAGGAGCTTGATAGACCAGAGGGAGGAGTTGAGCACCTCATTTCGTAAGAGGTTGTGCCCCATGCAGTCATCGAGGATGATCCCCTGGGACTGGTTCCCGGATATGATATTATCACGGATCGTGTTATTATCGGATGATAGGGCTGTGATGCCAATATCCCAGGCATATATCGAATTGTTCCATATATTCAGATCCATGCCATCGGAGATCGTGATCCCCTCTCCGGAAACGGCGATCCTGCTATCGCTGATATTGATGGTATCGGAGTTCATAATGGATATTCCGAGATCTACAGCATCGATCCCGTTATCGGTAACCTCCACACTTTGTGCCCAGCTTAGAACTATACCCTTCCCCGTGGAATTGACCATATTACCGCTGATATCCACCAGATAAGAGTCATATATCGACATGCCGTAACCAACTCCATCTAACTCGTTTCCGGTAACATCTGCCCACCTCGCACCGTTTAAATATATGCCTTTTTCACAGCTCTCAAACGTATTGAAAGCTACCTTTTGATCAGAGCCCTGCCCCGCCGTAACCGCCCATTCTGAAGAGTCCGAAAACGAGTTGTTGGTGACGCTCACATTATCCCCATACAGCTCCAGGGACCTATCATCTCCATTGAACGTGGAACCATTTACGAGTATACTGTTGATCGTTGAGCCCGAGGTTCCCACTCCAACATCACTGTCCTTCATGGTGCAATTCTGGATGGTTAGCGACTGGACGTTGGATATATTTACGGAGGCCGTGTTATCCGATAAAATAGAATCGGATATTCCGATGTTGGACGAGCCATCGATCAGAATACCACTTGTGCAGTTATTGAAATTGGAACCTGTGATCTCTGCGCCATTAACGCCTTTTAACCACAGGCCGTCGGTGGAATCGTGGCACGTGACCTCATCGAGAATGGGGCCGTCACCGATGATATACAACCCGCTGTAATCCCATGAATTGGTGAAGTTCAATCCGGTGATCTGGACATTCTTCCCCTTGACCTCCATCGTGTGGTCACTATTGAGCCCGTTTATCAACGCCTGTCCGGTGAAATTGGCACTCATGGTAAGCGTCTTGCCCACGATCACGTTCTCAAGATAGGTTCCATTGGTCAGGAAGAGATCATCTCCCGCATCTGCATCATCAACTGCGGCCTGTATGGTAGAATACCACTCCTCTTTATCCTCATTGTAAACGGAGGACCTCATCATGTATACCATGGTCCGATATGGTGGAAGATCGTCCGAATTTGAGGTCTTGCAGTCAGTGGCCCCATCTTTGGAAACAGTGTGAGTATGATCGCCTGCGGACTCGGTGGGAGAGGAGGAGCTGCCGGTCGAGGTCCCTCTCATATCGGTTGGGCCAGGATCCCCATTCCCATAGGTGGTGGAAAAGGAGCTCGTATGCGTGTGATCGCCATCTGTGGACGTCCCATGGCCATGCCTCGGAACATCAGAATAGGAGTGTTGATGCTGGGTGGACCCTCCGGTTGCTCCAGGGCCCTCACCGGGCCCAACTCCCATTATCATAACGTCCACAAGGTCCGGGGTCCCCTTCGTTCCATCACATGCACCGAACTCCCCGGGAGCCTGGGAGACATCCCACCATCCAAAGATGGCATTCGATGGCAGAGGTCCGTCACCATCTACCTTGATCATCGGTGCGAGCTTGTAGTAAGGCGGCAGGTTATTCTCGTCCTCCGTGTAACATACAGAGGTTCCCTCCACGGAAAGCTCGTGTGAATGGGAGCCTTCCGAGGTCGTGGTGATGGTGGTAGCTCCCGTAGACGTTCCTCTGACCGCCGAACCAGAAAATGTCGATCTGATCCTGCGGAACTGATAATCATGGTCGTGTCTGCCGGCCGAGTTTAACGTATGTGTATGGGTGATGGTCTCGGTGTATGTATGGCGGTGGGAGGTGGTGCCTCCAGTGCTTCCTGCGTCCTCATCCAGGGAGGCGCCCCTGTAGAACGTACTCCGGAGGTCTGGATTGCTGCTGTTGCCGTCGCAAAGCCCCCATCCATCAGGGATCGTGGACACAAGGCCTGACCAGAAGAGGATCATGCCCTCGGGTATGGTCTCCGATGCGTCCGTCTTCTGGAGGTATATTAGCTCAATGTACGGAGGAAGATTGGACGAAGATGAGGTCTCCGCCGAACTGCTGCCGGTGGAATTCACGGTATGTGTATGAGAACCATCAGAACTGGTTCTGACCCTTGTGCCAGAACTGGATCCAACTCCCCTTCCATTAGTGCTGGACGACGATCTACATCTCACATCTGTATGGGAGAAATCATGTGTGTGAGCTCCTGAGGAGGGTATGGTGTGTGTATGGGTGGGCATATCGGTATAGGTATGCTTGTGTTCCGTCGCCCCTCCATTTCCTTGCGAGGTCGAATCTCCCAGGACGAACTTATCCGCCATCTCGGAAATGTAGGTCCATCCATTCGGGATGGATGAGAAGGTACCAGCCCACATCCCGACTATACCCTCGTGTGAAACGCTCGATGAGGTGGAGAGGTCCATCACCGCATCAGGGAATGTTTTCGGCCCTTCCATGGAGAGCGTTCCCATCGGAACAAGAAGCATCACAGCCGCCATCATCAAAGCTATCAACATCGAATTTTTCATCCATCTCACCTCTATAAACAACCAGGGTGCTCACCGGGCTGACCGTTTTCCCCAAAAGAACGATCGACCCGACCCACATTTTGAACGAATTTCCGTTATTTAATGATTAGGAACGGTCCAAAAGATAACCGAATTCCGCTGGAAGAGCTTTATTCCTCCATAAGGTTACAGATATGGCGCATTTCGGGCCATGGTTGAAAGATCATCCCCCCCAAGGTTTAGGACCACCTCGGGAGGGGCTATCCAGCATCTCTCTTTTTACTCCTCATCCGCGTCGGAGGAGGATCCCTTCCTCGTCAGTACGATGATCACCACAACCACGATGAGAAGGAGCAGGATGCCCATGATAATGAACGGCATCATGCCTGCATTATCATCCGTATCGTCGCCTCCCTCATCGTCATCATCATCAGCTGTCACGGTGGGCCCGATCTCGATGGTGAGAACCATCGTATCGGTACCTCCCCTCCCATCATCTACCGTCACGGTCACGTCGAACGTTCCCAGAACCGCCATGCCCGAAAGGGCCCCTGTGGTCCCGTTGATCGAGAGCCAATCCGCGTCGGTCACAATGGACCAGGTCATGGTATCACCATTGATATCGGTGGCTGATAGCTCCAGCAGGTACGTTTCGCCCACCACACCTTTTTGTGGTGAGACCGGATCGATCACAGGAGGCTCATTGACCCCCAGGACCGAAAGCGAGAAGAAGATGATGTCCTCCCCTCCCTGGCCGTCAGAGACGGTGATCTCTATGACCTCCAATCCCACATCATCCTCCGTCGGCGTCCCGGAGAGGACCCCGGTGGTGGAGTTTATCGAGAGCCAGGAGCTATTTGACGAGATGGACCACGTCAACGTATCGTTCGTTGGGTCGATGTCCACCGCCTCCAGTTCGAACGTGTACAGAATATCTATCGTGGCCATGGGCAGTTCAGTGGTCAGTATCGTTGGTGCATCGTTCCAGTTCTCAACGATCAACGTGATATTGATGGCGTCCGCACCTCCCCTGCCGTCCTCGACGGTGATGTTTATCCAATGCTCGCCCACATCGTCGTTTCCAGGGGTGCCGGATATCAGAAGCGTTGTCTCGTTGAACCCGAGCCATGATGCGGATGTGGTGTAGTTCCACGTCAGTACATCTCCCGGGAGATCGACATCCGTCGCGTTCAGGGCCAGTATGAACAGCTCATCCTGGGTCACATTCATGTAGTCATAGTTCGTGATGATGGGCGCGTCGTTCGTGTCATTTACGGTGATATTGAATATCAGGTGATCGAAGCCCCCGTTGCCGTCGGATACGGATACGTTGACGGTGGATTCACCTACATCCTGGTTCTCCGGCACTCCCGAGAGGACACCAGAGGTCGTATTTACGGTAAGCCACCCTCCAGCTGTCGATAGGGACCACGACACGTTCCCCTGACCGTCGTCGCTGCTGTCCAGATCGAACAGGTAAGCGTCCCCCTGATCAACCGTAGTTATCGGTTCCAGGGTGGTGATCACCGCAGGTATGTTCATGACCTCCACGGTGAAGTTGAGGCTGTCCCACATCCACTCGTTGTTCTCCACGTGAATATTGATCCAGTGGATGCCTACATGTGTGTTATCTGGCATCCCCGATACCAGGCCCGTTTGGGGATCTATCCAGAAGCAGTCAGCATCGGAGGTCAGTGACCATGTGGCGTTCCAATCTTCGTTAGAGGTCATGTCAAATACGGGTAGTGAATCCTCATCGAATTCGGCCTGTGGCTCCGTTGATGTGATCACCATCCCGATGTGTCTCGCATAGATGTCTCTATCTGAGATGGGGTCGTTGCCCTCCCAAGCGATGAAGATCCCCCCCTTGCCATCCTCCGCCAGCCTCGGATTGGCCAGGTTGTTCGGTCCTATGAGAACGTTGATCCCGTTCTCCATCCAGTACATCATGCCATCAGGACCGACATGTTGAGTATAGAGCTCCTTTGCGGACTTGGCCCTGTAATCGCTCCAGACAAGAAATACACCTCCCGATCCATCGGCCAACATATCCACGTTACCCTGACTCTCTGCAGCAGTACATACCACCGTTCCGTTCTCCTCCCACAAGATGTCGCCTTCAGGGCTCATCCTCTGGGCGTAGATATCCATGTCCATCTCCCTGTTATCCACCCAGGCAATGATCGAATGGCCCGAGCTATCCACCACCACAATGGGTTCTACCTGATCATCTGATGCGGTGCACACCGCTTTACCGTTCTCACCCCACAATGGCGCCCCGGTTGCATTCACCCGCTGAGCATAGATGTTGAGCCCGTCCCTTCCGTCCTGCCATGTTATCACCGCCCCTCCGGATCCGTCCTCGAAGATCTTGGGATACCAGTGGGGTCCGGAACCCGAGCATATCTCCACACCATCCTCCGTCCACTGCACCTCTCCACTCCGGTTTACACGCTGGGTGAATATGTCCGATGCAACATATCTGGTATCCCTCCAGGTGAGGATCGCACCGCCGGCTCCATCAGAGGTTATCTCCGGCCGTGCCTGATCCCCGAACATGGTACAGATGGCCGTTCCGTTCTCCTCCCACAACAGGGCCCCGTCACCATCTATCCTCTGGGCGTAGATATCATAGCCTCCGTCCCTGGTGTCCCCCCACGTGAATATCGCTCCGCCCGACCCATCGCTGATCATCTTTGCATACAACTGGCCCTCCTCGGCGCCGCAGACGATGAGCCCTTCCTCTCCCCAGAGGAGGTCTCCATTGTGGCCCACGCGCTGTGCGAAGAGATCATCTCCCAAACCGGAGGACCCGGGCCATAGAACTATGGCCCCGCCCGCGCCATCGGAGACAATCTGCGAATCCTCCTGATCAAAATCAAAATCGGATATAAGCAGTCCGTTCTCCCCCCACAAGGGAGTTCCGTCAGCGGATAACCGTTGAACATAGGTATCCGCGGAATCGTCCAATCTATAATCTACCCAAACCACGATCATTCCACCCTCGCCGTCGCCGATCGATCCGAGCAAGTACTGGTCGAGTGTTGCGTTGCATACAACGGTCCTGTTCCCATCAACGTCCCACCGCGGGTCGAAGCTCATCGAGTCAACATCGTCCGGCATGGTGAACAGGAACATTCCGCTTGCGATCAAAAACAAAGATAATATTACAGCTTTCATCCCGTTAATAGGTCATTCCCCCTGACTGGATCAACCCCTGATCGAGGCTGAATGATATAGTATTGGTATTCCATTAAAGAATATTTCGGTCTCTGCAATATCAAATAAAAAAAAAAGGGAGCTCCAGAGGAGCTCCCGATAGTCCGCTTCAAACACAAACTCAGATGAGCGAGTTCAGGAGTATGAACAGGGGGACGAACACCAGAGAGACGATGGACATCAGCTTGATCAGGATGTTCAACGAAGGTCCGGACGTATCCTTGAACGGATCGCCGACGGTGTCGCCAACTACCGCGGCCTTGTGGGGATCGGATCCCTTGCCGCCGAGTGCGCCGCCCTCGATGTATTTCTTTGCGTTATCCCAGGCACCGCCCGAGTTCGCCATCATCACGGCGAGCACGAAACCGGTCACTATGGACCCGGCCAGCATGCCTCCCAGGGCCACGATCGATATCGAGCCCACGATGATCGGCGCAAGCACCGCAATAAGCGAGGGTAGGATCATCGCCTTGAGGGCCGATTGGGTGGATATCTCCACACACCTCTCGTAGTCCGGCTCCGCCTCTCCCTCAAGTATTCCCTTGATCTCCCTGAACTGCCTCCTGACCTCCTCCACCATACCCTGAGCCGCGGTCCCCACCGCCTGCATGGTAAGAGCAGAGAAGACGAACGGTAGAAGGCCGCCAAGGAACAGTCCGGCGACCACCGCAGGGTTGACGAGCGTAAATGAGCTCAGGTCGATCCCCGCTGCGATCGTGAATGCAGAGAACAGAGCAAGGGCGGTCAGGCCGGCAGAGCCTATCGCAAACCCTTTCCCTATGGCCGCAGTGGTGTTGCCCACCGCGTCCAGCTCCTCTGCCCTCTTCCTGACGTTCTTTCCAAGTCCCGCCATCTCGGCGAGTCCCGCAGCGTTATCCGCAACGGGCCCATAGGTATCGGTGGCCAGGGTTATCCCCAGCGTGGATAGCATACCAACCGCTGCCAGGGCGATGCCGTAGAGGCCAGCAAGATAGTAAGTGATCATGATCGTGGCGACCACTGCAAGAACGGGTATTATCGTTGACCACATCCCAAGAGCAAGCCCGGAGATGATATTGGTGGCCGCCCCGGTCTGGGAAGCCTCCGCAACGCGCCTTGTGGGCCCCTTCTTGTCCGAGGTGTAATACTCTGTCGCCTTTCCTATGAGGATCCCCGCACCAAGGCCCGTGACCACGGATAGGAACAGTGGGAACACGACATTACCATCCTTGAATATCAGGAACATGACGATAAATGTGGCAACGGCCATGATAATAGAAGCACCATATATCCCCCTGTTGAGCGCCTTGTGGGGGTCTCCCTTGCCGCCAACGAGCAGGGTCCCGATTATCGCCGATATGATCCCCATACCTGCGAGCAGGATCGGGAGGATAACGGCCCAGCCGACCGAGCCACCGTGTATGAGGTCACCATCTCTCATGACCGAAATGCCGACGATACCAAGGGCCATCGCAGCTATGATCGAGTCAACGTATGATTCGAAGAGGTCAGCTCCCATCCCGGCCACATCTCCAACGTTGTCACCCACGTTGTCAGCGATCGTTGCGGGGTTCCTCGGGTCGTCCTCTGGGATACCCGCCTCGACCTTGCCTACAAGGTCGGCGCCGACGTCGGCAGCCTTTGTATATATGCCTCCGCCAACCCTGGCGAAGAGGGCTATGCTCGATGCGCCGAAGCCGAAGCCGAAGAGCATCTCCACATTGCCGAAGAGGGCGTACAGGACCGTAACACCCGTGAGCCCCAGGCCCACCACGGTGAGCCCCATGACGGCCCCGGAGTTGAAAGCAACCTTCAGGCCGGAGTTGATAGAGTCCTTGCAGGCCCATGCGGTCTTGGAATTGGCCATTGTCGCCACCCTCATTCCAATATTCCCCGCAGTGGCCGAGAACAGCGCCCCGAATATGAAGGCTGGAACCACCATCCAGACCATGCCAAGAGTGAATACCATTATGATCAATGCGAGGACGGCGGCACCTGCGAACACGGCGATAACCTTGTATTCGGCCAAAAGGAAAGCCTTTGCACCATCCTTGATGTATCCGGATATCCTCTCCAGGTCCTCGTTGTCAACCTTCCTCTTCATAACGGTCCGTGCCAGTATGAACGCATAGAGCAGGCCCACCATGGAAAAGGCCAGAGAGAGCCAGATGAACAGATAGTTTCCCTCTGTGACGTAGAAATCCAGGGTCTTTGAGGCGGTCATACCGCCCACCGTCACCTGAAGGCTGATCGGTGTGGAGGCGTCCTTGTCCTCGCCCTTGTACCTCGCGTCGATAATGACCGTGAGCTGTTTTCCGCCGTCGACCCCGCCGATCAGATACTCTTTTTCCTTCTCGATCTCGGTCGTATCGCCGTCCCCAATGAGGTCTTCGCCGTCTCCATCCTGGATCTCGATGATCTTGAATGACCAATCGGCCTGTTCATCATCGACCATCATCACGATCCGCATGTCCCTTGGGTCAACATCCGGGTTCACCACGAATATCTTCACCTCCGTGCTCCTCTCCTGATCATAGATCATGTCGATGACGAACTTCATGTCACCGCTGTCCAGAAAGTACTCCTCGTTGCCGTTCTCTGTCGTGATCATAGACTTGTCCGCGCTCTCGTCCATCCCCGGAGCAGCCTGGGAAAAAGGCACAAAAGCCATACCCAGGAGCAGACCAAGCAGAACAAGAATCCCTATCGTCACATTTCGCATGGGATATCACCAGATCATATTATTTATCGACCTCTACACAGTAGAAGTCGATGGGGAATAAGCCTTCATTATTAATAACTATTTATTCATGGGCCCGATGGGGCGAAGCTATCTCTGCAGGAGTTATTTCCTCTCGGGCAGTATCTTGGTCCCCCTGGACCTGGGCATTCCGCCCGTAACGACCTCATCCCTTTGACCCCCTCGCCTGGGCCCTGTACCCCGGTTGAGCGCACTCCCTCTCCTTCTTTTTGGAGGCGGGGCCTCCCCCTGTACCTTGACACAGGCCTCCCTGGACAGGACGTACACATATGCAAGGGAGATGCCCAGAAATAGTATGGCGACCAGGAGGATAACAAAAGCAGTGCGGAGAAGGGATTCCGGAACCGATCCGTTGAAACTGTTGAACACTATGAGCACCAGAGCCACCATTACGAGCAGTATCCCACCCATCTTGAGGACCCTTGGGATCCTCTCCCTCGGGCCCATATCCTCCTCAATTTGTTCGATATCACCGGAGCATTCGGGACAGCGGTCCAGCCCCTTCCACAGCTCGAAGGTAACGTGGCCACATTCAATACATCTTACGACCTTCATCATGGTGACCTCCTCTGCCCGTAAAGGGCCTGGATGATCTTATCGTTGAACGAGAGGTCCAGGGACCTCCGCATCATGCTGGCCATCATGAGGTTCAGGAATATTGCGGAGACCGTGACGGGGCCTGTTCCACCGGGTGTCGGGGTTACCATGGAAGCCCACCCATCCAGGGAGTCCACGTCGACGTCCCCAACGATACCCGAATCAACAGCATTTATCCCCATGTCGATCACCACCGCCCCCTTCTTGACCATATTTCTGCCTATCAACCCCTCCCTGCCCACACCCGTGAAGATGACGTCCGCGCGGCGGGTCACTGACCCGAGGTCCGCCGTTCCCGAGTGCGCCAGGGTGACCGTGCCGTTTCCCCATTCCGTTTTCATCGAAAGCAGGGTGGAAAGTGGCCTGCCCACATTCCTTCCCCTCCCCACCACCACAACATCCTTTCCATTCACATCTATACCGTAGTGGAGCATTACAAGTAGGGCGCCTAGCGGCGTGGGTGGGATGAAACGAGGCTGGCCAAGGGACATCAGGCCGTAGTTCTCGCACGTCACCCCCTCCACATCTTTTTCGGGGGGGATCGCACCGACCAGGTCGGACATGTCCAGTCCCCCCGGCAGCGGGCTCTCGATCATTATGCCGTCCACCCCGTCGGACCCGCCATCCACAAGGATAAGTGCCCTGACCTCCTCGGGAGATATATCGGGCGAGAGCTTCCGGACCTCTGTCCTGATGCCTATGCCCTCTCCTTTTCTTACCTTGGACCTGGCATAGATCTCCGATGAGGGGTGGGACCCTATCAAATATATTACGAGCTTTGGCGGGTCCGATGGGTCCAACAGCCCTGCTATCTCATTAAGAACCCTTTCTGCAACGGGCTTCCCCAACAGCCTCTCCATGGGGGAGAATCCGCAAACTGACACTTAAAGGTGAGTATCTACAGGATCAGATGTTCATGAGGATACGGAGATATACCGGGTCAGGAACTCGTAGAAGGCGGTGGAGATGTCACGTTTCTGATCGTCCTCCAGTTTCTTGAACTCCTCCAGGACCATGTAATGAAGGCCTCCCAGCACCTTTATCGCGAAGAGATCGTCCCTGAGTGGATTGATGGACGCCTGGGACTGCGTGTGTACCTCGCTCCCGAAGACCTTGTAATCGTGGGTTGCCTCCCTGACCAGATACAGGTCCATTTTGCGGAAGCCGATATGCTGATAGCCATGTTGTTTCATGAGGATAAATGGATACAGGAACTCACCTGTGTCCTCGAACTCGATGGGGTTGCCCTCGACCATCATTATCTTCCCCAGCGCCTCACAGCAATCCACGACCATCTCCTCAACGGTCGTGTACCCCCCACTTAATTTGATCTGGGCCAGTTGATCGGAGGATTGGTTCGCAGCACCCACTGCCGCACCTGCAGCAGGCATCTCCACCATACTCTGTCCACGGCACCCCGTGCAGGTGATGGTGTTCGGACCTGGTTGGACGTAGGCGTTGAACTGTTTCTGGCAGTAAGGGCATATGAAAGCGGCCACCTGTTGAGCCTGCCCGGCGGCTGCAACCCCACCGCCCCCCTTGGATGGGGGTTCCATGGGATCGGGCAGAGGCGGTGACCCCTGGTACTGATAGAGGTAATACTTGTAGGGGTTGAAGGGATTGGCCATCGGATTTGGGTCCTTCACCTCGACGACAAGAGAACACCCGTTCTCGTGGGCGTATTTCTTTGCGCTGTCCCTGAGGCCGGAGATACTCATAGCCGCCCTGAACTCAATGGGGGTGCCCACGAGGGCATATCCAATACCCGCAAGCATCTGCGAGTAGTTGTTGATCTCCTGCTTGTTGGCCTCCATGAACTTGATGGCCGCCGCACCGGATTTCTTGAACAAAGATGGTGACATCGCTATACCTCCAACCCGCTATACTCCATGGAAACCTCATTCCCCATGGAAGCATGTGTAAATGACAAAACAGATATAATTAATTTCGCAGGCATGCTCAATCCTTTTCCATCTCCCCCGAGAACATGGACCCGAGCAGTATCTCCCTCTCGGGGAGCTTGAGCAGGACCTTGGTTGTCAGGTTGTAGGCGAACTGGGGCCTCTCCCCAAAGGTGTACATGAGAAGCTTGGAGTTCTTCCCTTCGCCGATCACCTGGACCTGAACCGCCCACTTTCTACCTTTCTTGTCCGTCGCCACAAATCTCTTGATCCCGCGGAAGATGGCATCGTTGACGATCTCGTCGGCAACCTCGAAGCCGATCTTCCCCAATCTGGCATCCAATGAGCCGAACAGCGTTTTTGGAGGTATCTTCATGATATCGGTCTCGAAAGCCCATCGATACAGGTTTGACGTGAGGATCCTGTAGCCGTCCTCGTCCAGATCCAGAGGGGTGAATTTCGGGACGGTCACCTTTATCGGTTCGGTATCCAGTGAGATCCGCTCCTCCACCCTGTACTTGAAGTCAAAGAACAGCAGGTCGAAATGAAAGGACTCCTTCCCCCCGACATACCGTGGCTCGAATTGGACCTCTATCTCCGCCTTGTCACCCGGGTCCACCATTGCCTGTGATACATTTACCTTGCCGAAACTTCCAAGTTTACTGCCCTCATGGAACTCGGCCCTCAGGTTTCCAAGCGGATATTCCGTGGTGTTCTCCAGGGTGACCCTGTACGCCATCCTGTCCATGTTCCTCTCGTAGTCACCTGTTGACATGAAATGGAACCTGTGATCTATCAGGAGGTTCTCATCGTCGTATCCCCCTTCGTCCACAGGAGAATGATCCTCCTGGAGGTAGTCCTGATACTCCCTTCTCCGGGCCTTTTTCCTTCCGAACAATCTATCAAATAGAGCTCTTACCATCCAAATCACCCCGTGTGGATCACATCTAAGAGGCAGCGGCCTTATCTCCGCATCCCGAGGTAGAAGGTCTCGGTGATGCCACACACCTACCAATGTCATTGTAAGCTTTTACTATATAAGTATTTTATTTAAACGCCGTTAGACCTCACCCGAAGAAAACGGCCCAGGTCTCCAGCTCATCATCATCCATGACGGCGGTGGGAAAGAAGGAGGCGACCGATCCCCCCTTGTCGTGAAGGAGAGGATACGAGGAGATCCCATCGAGAGGGACTGGATATATCACCGCCCGGGCATCCAGCTTGATCAGGGTCGCCATCAAGGCGCCCTCCAGGTCCTCTCCCTCGATATAGAACGGCCTCTCCCCGTGGGTGTCGGCCATCAGGTCGATCCAGGGATCGAGGTCCACCTTCCAGCAGCAGGGTATGACCTTGACCCCCCTCCGCTCCATCAGAAGCCTTGAGATGCGGACCCTCAGGTTGATCCTCTCCCTTTCCATCTCATCCATATCTCCGATCCCGGGAAGGTAGAGGATGGACCGGCCCTGGGTGGAGGATGGCATTCCCCCCTTACCCCGTATACGGGCCGTGAAAATATAGGCCATTTTAGACCTTATCTCCACCTCGAACCAGACATCTGGATCCCTGAGATCAACGGAATTGACGCCTTCTGGAAGGTGCGAAAGGACCGCCGACCCGCCGTTGATGGCGATATCCTGACTGGAATAGGGGTGTTTGCCCACCCTCTTCACCTTGAGGCCGAAGGTCATGTTCTCCGAGATGTTCTCCTCTCCCACCTTTTTCAAACATTCCATGATCCCATCCCATGAGGATGAGCAGGGTTCCACCAGGCTGAAGGAGTGTATGCCGTTGATAGTCCTCAGGACCGCCGCGGTGGCATCGGGGTCAGAGGTCTCGACGAACACCCTCCCCCTCTCCTCCTCCACTATGTGGTCGACGTTGTTTTCCATGAGGTTGTTCTCTATGTCCTCCTTCAGCCTGTTTATGAACCGCCGTCTCACCCGGTCGCTCTTGAGGCCTATCTCCGCATATCTGATCAGGAACAATGACACTATTTCCACACCCCATATATCTCCCTTTTACAGCTACTGCAAATACCATTCTTGAACCCTTTTACCCGGGTGGAGTATCCATCCCTGTTGATCAGGACCTTCCCGCATCCGGGACAGTTGGTATCGTTGAAACCGTCGCCCCATGCGTTTCCAATATACACGTGTTCGTGCCCCGAATCCACCGCCTCCCCACGGATCCTCTCCAGGGTCTTTACCGGGGTGGGAGGTACATCGGTCATCCTGTGGTCGGGATGGAACCTTGTAAAATGGAGAGGTACGGAGGTCGAGAGGTGATCCCTGACCCACTGCAGAAAACCGGCCACCTGATCGCCGTCATCGTTCCTTCCGGGTATCACGAGGTACGTCAGCTCCACGTGAACGCCCATATCAAAGGCCGCCCTGACGTTCTCGAGGACCGACCGAAGGCTGCCTCCTGTCACATCCCTGTAGAACTCCTCGGTGAACCCCTTGACATCTATGTTGGCACCATCGGTCATGGACATTACCCTCTTCCAGGGCTCCGGGGAGAGGTGTCCGTTAGTAACCATCACCACGCGTGCTCCCGATCCCCTCAGGTCGGGAAGCACGTCCATGAGGTACTCGAAGTTTATGGTGGGCTCGTTGTAGGTGAACGCGATCCCGACAGATCCCCTTTTCATGGAGATCCCCACCATCTCCCCGGGAGGGATCCTGCTATCCTCCAATCCCAATGGTGATCCCCTTGCGAGGCTGTGGTTCTGGCAGTGCAGACATCGCAGGTTGCACCCCACGGACCCTACCGACAATATGGAGCTGCCTGGCAGGAAATGGTTGAGAGGTTTCTTCTCTATCGGGTCCATGTGCACGGCGGGGTATATCCCGTACCCATCAGCGAAGAGGGCCCCCCCACGGTTCACCCTCACGGAGCATATCCCCCTGCCTCCGTCCGGGATAATGCACGAATTGGGGCACAGCTCACATCGAACGGATACCCCCTCGTGGGGAAATTGATATTCAGCCTCAACTCCAGGTTGCATCTGATCTCACCGATGATAAATGGATATGTCCTCTTGTGATTAACATTTTCCCGGTACGGGAGTACGGAACCTTAACCGTCATACGTTCCAAGCAGCTCCTTCATCTCCAGCGCATTCAATGGTGCGCTTCCCCCCGGATGGTTGTTGAATATCACATTGACATCTCCCAGGGCTGCCATCTTGCGTATGGATACGACCCTCTCTTTCAGCTCCATGGTCGTGTATCTGTATTCGTATTTACCGGAGGAGGTGCCATCCAGGTCCCTGTACCAGGCGGAGCGGTTGCGTCCGTGAAATCGAACGTAGAACTGATCGCTCAGATGGTCCACGATCCATGGGAACGAGGGGGCATCGACTACGACAAGAGCGGCCCCATGCTCCCTCAGGACCTTTCGCCCCTCGTCCACCAGTGAGATATCCTCCGCGATCCACGAGCTGTTCCGCAGCTCGAGTGCCGGCTTTCCAGGGAGGGAGCGAAGTACCTCAAGCAGCTCCCTGAGTCGGCCCTCCCCGTAGATGTATTTCGGGACCGGGACCTTGTGCTCCCTCTTTGAAGGGTAGGTGGTATCGCCGCGAACGAAGAAGGACGGTGACGCCTGAAATAGCACGCCCCCCAGGACCCCAGAATCGTCCAGGGGCTCAAGGACACGCGTTCCAAAGTCGTGAAGTATCTCAAGGAGCTCCGCGGGGTCCTCCTTCATGGCGGCGTCCCGCGAGGCCACTGCAGGCAGTTTTATCGATATGTCTCCGTTGTCACGGGAGCGAGCAGCATCTATCCATACCTCGATCTCCTCCCGGTCTGGTGTGCTGTGATAGGTGGAGTTTATCTCAAGGGTATCGAACGATGCAAAATAATATCTCAGAAGCTCAGACCTTTTCATTCCCGCAGGATAGAAAGTGCCCACCCAATCATCATGGGACCAACCGGATGTTCCCACCTTGATGGTGCCCATGGTGCCTCCGCTTCAATGAAGTTGGCCCTTCTTCCCGCACTCCTGGCACTGGATGTCCAGCGGTCGCTTCTCCGAGGTGACCGCGATCTTGGCCTTGCAGGCTGGGCATGGCACGTAGCCCAGGACCTTCTTCTCCTTGTCGATCTGGTCCCACAGCTTTACCTCGCCGGACCCCTCATGCGAGAACATCGATGAGGACATATCGTACGTTTTAGCATCGCCGTCGTGGAAGACCTCGGTTGGCTGTGACATCTGAACGGTCTTGATGTCATCCAGTTCAAGAAGCTTCCCGGAGGGTTGATAGACCGGGCCTTGTATCCCTTCCAGCGAGGTCTCCTTCTGGATCAGGGGGAAAAATCGATACTCTAGATCGGGGAACAGGTCCACCGCCTTTTTCTGCTCTGCCATCACAACACCTCCGCGCGGGGAACGGGCGCGGGGAGGAACCCCTGCCGAACGCCCGAATGCCGGCTGAAATCCATCACCTTTTTCCTATAAAAACGTATTCAAGGTCCGCACTGGAACCGATATGTCAAGGGCCGTGGGATATAATAATATAGGAAAAGAGGTACTTGGAACCCGGTGAGATTCAGATGAGGGCGATTATACCTGCTGCCGGCCTGGGAACAAGGCTTCTACCCGTGACCAAGGCCCAACCGAAGGAGATGCTCCCGGTTCTCAACAAACCGGCCATTCAATGGGTGGTGGAGGAGGCATCCAACTCCGGATTCGACGAGATACTGGTCATCACCTCGAGGAACAAGAAGGTGATGGAGGACCATTTCGATCGGAACCTGGAACTGGAGGCCGCACTGGCAAAGAAAGGCGCTGACGAGGAGCTTTTAAAACTTCAGAGGATCGAGGACCTCGCCGACATATTCTACCTGAGGCAGAAGGAGGCAAAGGGGCTGGGAGATGCGGTCCTGTGCGCCGAGAGCTACGTGAACAACGAGCCCTTCGCCATCCTTCTGGGGGACGATATCATCACCGGCGAGATGCCGGCCATCAAACAGCTTTGGGAGGCATACAAGAAGGTCAGATCTCCCGTCATCGCCCTGGAGGAGGTGCCCCTTGACCACGTGGAGAGATACGGGATCGTCGAGCTGGGGGAGGAGGTTTCCCCGGGGCTGTTCAAGCTTGACAGCATCGTCGAAAAACCGAATAAGGAGGATGCGCCGTCGAGGATGGCGGTGATGGGCAGATACATCCTGGACCCGGATATATTCAAGTGGCTGGCGTCGCAGAAGGAAGGGGCGGGTGGGGAGATCCAGCTCACCGACGCGCTGGCCAGATACATAGGTACAAAAGGCCTCTACGGGCTGGTCGTAAAGGGCCTTCGCGTGGATATCGGATCCCTGGAGGATTGGCTGAAGGCGAACCTGCAGATGGCGCTGCTCCACCCGGAACTCAAGATCATGATAAGGGAGTATCTGGATGAGCTTCAAGCGCAGGATAGGCTCTGAAGGTGAATTATCACAGGGAGAACTGTTCCAGGACCTCCTCCTCGAGGAAGTGGAGGTCACCCGGTATTATCACGCAGTGGGGCGGGGGGCCCATGTCAAGGGAACCAACCTCATCAATGCGGCCGTAGGCCACCCTCCAATCCCTTCTGCCCAGCCTGGCGAGCGCAACGACCTTCATTTCGGGATCGATCGATCCCGGGCCATCCTTCCTGTCCATATCCATAATGATCGAAAGTGCCTCGGCTGCCGTCATGAACCGGCCCTCATGGACCCGTATGTCGAGAAGGACCAATGAATGAAGGCCCATCTTCCGGTTCTCCAGTATCACGTGGAGAGGAGATGTGGGGTGAAAATTGGGCTCTGGATATCCTATCGTGGTTGTCCTTCCGAACTTGTAGTGTTGAAGGCCTGCGTGAGCGGCGGCGGCGGTGAAAATGGACCCGGAGTTGATGATCTCCACATCGATACCCCTTCGCATCGCATCCAGCCTCAGCTCCTGGTGCGTGGTTGCCGCAAGCGGGTCTCCGGCGGTTAGGAGGCATACGCTCTCGTTCTCGTCGAAAGCGGCTATAACCTCCTCACCCTCCTCCAGCTCCCTCCTCCCCAGAAGGATCACCTCCTTCCCCGTCAATTGGGAGAGGCGGTCGAGGGACCCCTCCTCGAGCAGGGAGGTGAACATCTCGGCGAACACCACGTCGGCCTCCTCTACCCGATCCAAACCCGACAGGGGGATGGACCTCTCATCGGAGAGGCCCATTCCAACGAGGAACAGCTTTTTCATGTGGCCGGTCACAAATCTCGCCGTTATTAAACTATCCTCTTATTATCCTCATCTCCTTGAGCTTCTGGGGAAGGTAGGTGTCCGTCACGAAGTCCAGGCCGTATTTTGCAAGTGCCTGCTGCTCCGACTTCTTCTTGAGCTTGAGCTGAAGTTTTATCTCGGCCCTCCACTGGTCCGATGCGAACCTGGGGTCGGTCAGCTCTGATTTCAGTGCGTTGACGTCCTGGTCCGAAAGCGTGTCGTTCGGGAGCTCGTAGTTCACGATATCCGAGGGTGTGATCCCCAGGTACTGGGCCTGCGGCGTCGCGAGGTATTCCGAGATATGTGCCGTCTTTATGGCACCGAAGGCCACCGAGGCGAAGATACGATAGGACCAGGGGTCACCATCGGTGAATATGACCAGGGGTATGTTCGAGTGGGAGTGGAGGCGTTTGATGAACCGCCTTGTTGACCTCGCTGGCTGGCCCTTGAGGTGAACGAGGATCGCCTTGTGCGTCTCGTCGAACCCATTCTCCACCAGCCTGTCGAACATACCGCCCGTCTCTATCGCGATGATCATCTTGGCCTTGACGGACTTGAACTGGAGCTTCTCCTCCTCCACGTTGTACGGGATGCCGTAGCCGGATTCGCCCACGTCGTCCTTGCAGTTGAACCTCTTTACCTGGCCCTTTCTGTTCCTCTCCGCGATGGTCAGATCCCCTATCACCCTCGCCCCATCCTCCTCGGGCCTGAGCTTGAAATCCTCCCGCATGTTCCTCGTTATTATCTCCAGGTCCTCCGCCAGCTTGTTCGATTCATCCTGTGTTGGGAATTTGGCCTTCTCCCAGCCCTCGGAGATGTAGTACATCTCCCTCAGGGTGGAGGATTTACCGCTCTTTATCATCTCCCGGATGAAATCTATCGTGTACAGGTTGCGAAGGATGTTGGTCGCCCCTCCGAGGTCCTTTGCCGACCTGGTCACCACGTCGGACCCGTACTTCCAGACCTTGTGATCCTCATCGAGCACTATGTTGTTCTTGGTCCGGCTGGAGACCTCCAGATAGGGTATGTTATCATCGCAGAGCTGGCCGTGTATCGCCTCCGCGATCTTGACCAGCCGGTCAGACGCCTCCCGGTTTCCCGCCGTTATCTGTGCCCCTCTCTTTCCAGTCATCATCATCACCTCACGTCACAGGGGGTCCGCCCCGATCACCTCACCGGTCAGGTGGGAGTAGTAAACGTCCACATCATCATAATCGGTCCTGTCAAGTCCCAGTATGGTGAAGCCGAGACGCACTGACCTGGCAGGCTCGATCGGCCCTACCTCCCATTCGATTATCTCCCTCTTCATCCTGTTCCTCTCGGGGAATATACCCTGGATCAGCCCATTCGGGACCTTCACGAACAGCCTGAACTTCTTGGCCTTCTGGGTGTAGTTCTGCACCTTTATGGTGACCTCCGTGAACTTCTCCTCTCCCTCCTCATGGTACATGATCCCGCTGTCTATCACCGTTACGTTCATTATCTTTGTAATGACGCCGTCCAGAGGAGGATGCGGCTTGCCAATTATCTCTGAGCTCTTCCTGGCTATCTCGGGAAGGATGTCCTTGATGATGGAGTACTTCTCGGACACCTTCTTGAGCTTTACCTTCTTGTTGATGTGGGACTTCACCTTCCTCCCGCACTCCATCAGGGCCCTGCCCACCTCATCGAGGATCTCATCCACGTCCGCCACGGCCTCCTTGGATTCGGATGTGAACGGGGCGTTGGTGGATGCAATATGTACCAGGATCATCGCCGGACCCGACGGGATCCCCTTGCCACCCCTCTGCTCCAGGCCGTACGGCCTCCAGTTGATCCTCTCGATGGCGTGTGTCATCGCACAGCCCCCCTGCTGGTACAGGAGAGGCACCCGATTCGCGAATCTAAGTATCTTGACGGTGTCTCCAGCCGGAAGCTCCCCTCCGTAGATTATCCCCGCCTCCACCTGGAAGGGGGTGCCGCGGTAGACCCTGGGATCCCTGGTCACCGTGTGGGCGAACTTGGAGTCTATCTCCTTTTTCAACCCTTTTCTTATCAACAGGTCGCCTATCGGCGATAGGCAGTCCGTGGGTGGGGACATGAACTTCATCTCGTTGAAAATGTTGTAGAGCACCTGGACCTCGTCCAGGTTCAACCTCTTTGGGTTCTTCTTCTCCGATATGGACGCTTTCTCCAGGATCTCACGGGCACCTCGAGGGGAGATCCTGCAGAACTCGGTGGTCAGGAATGAGGTCATCTTCCTTGATTCGGAGTAGGCCAGCATGTTCTTGAGGACGCCAAGCTCGATCCCGTGCGGGTGGGGCCTTATCTCCTCTGCGGGAAGCGGGAGCTTATCCACCACCCGATGGAACGAGTGTACGACCCCGTCGGGGTCCTCGAATATTATCTCAACGTGTGGGTTAACTATCGCCGTGGATTTGATATACTCGTACACGGACTGCCTCTTCTCCTTGTGGTACCTCCCCACGATCTCCACCTCGATCTGTGTGCCGTGGGGGTGATCCCATAGCACCACCTCGTTTGAGATCATTTGCGGGCGGTTGTTCTTGGTGTTTATCTGGACCTCCATCCTGTAGCAGGGGTGGTCCTCGCCTATCTTGGAGGTCACTATCGCGGGTTTCCCGGTGGTCAGCTGGCTGTAGAGGACCACCGCCGAGATCCCGATACCCTGCTGACCCCTGGATTGCCTTATCGCGTAGAACCTGGAGCCGTAGAGCAGACGCCCAAAGACCGAAGCTATCTGCTTCTTCACGATGCCGGGGCCGTTGTCCCGAACCATGAGGCGGAAACGATCCTTGTTGTCGGTCCTTGATATCCTGACGAATATCGTGGGAAGGATGCCCGCCTCCTCACAGGCATCCAGCGAGTTGTCCACGGCCTCCTTGACCGAGACAAGCATCGCCTTTGACGGATTGTCAAATCCTAGTATCTGTCTGTTCTTGGCGAAGAAGTCGGAAATTGATATCTCCTTCTGGCTCTTCGCCATCGTCTCTGCGTACGGTTGCGACACCTTTGTTCCTCCGGGAAAAACCTGAGATGGGTTAATATTGAGGGCAATTTAAAAAGGGGTGTTGGGGTGCCCGAAAGAACCCACTATCTCCTCTTCTTCTTGAAGTATATAAGGATGAAGACAACTCCGATGGTAAGGGGCAGGAATGTAAGGAACAGACTTGCCAGAGCGGGCCGGATCGACTGATAAACGTCCATTCCGTGAAAGAAATAGTATTCCATCGCAAAGATAACGAAATTGCCCAGGGCATCTGCCAACCCGATACAGGCGAACACCAGGAAAAGGAGGTTCATCAATCTGCTCATATCCTCTGAAGCCTCCCTCTGTCTCGTGTCGATGAAAGCTCGCAGCACGTCGATCGTGGATGAGAGGATGTCCCTGGAATGGGTCAGCTCTCCGGATAGGGACGTCATGTATTCATCCATGCTGTTGAGATCCTTAATTTGGTGGTCACTGATGGAATGGGGTTTCATATCCGTCGTGGAGGCCTTGCCCTTCAGGGCGATCTGGTCGCTCATATCACCGATATCTCCCTTCATTCCATTGATCTGTGACCTGATCCTCATGATGCGGTGCTCCACCTCGGATATCAGGGTGAACCTAATCGACGCGGTGGTGAGCAGCTCCTTCTCGTTATCGTAGTTCTCCCTGTCGAGGAAATCAGAATCCCTCTTTTTGCTTTTCTTATCGGGTATGTACACCTTCATGTGGGAGTTGATCCTGTTCTGAAGGTCGAAGATGTCATCCTTGAGGAAATTTCCCCGCTTCTGGATATAGGAATATTCACCGTCAAAAAGGTCCATCATACTACATCGGGTTAATAAGAGGTCGATGATCTTGGCCTTGATCGACAGGAGGTTGATCAGATATTCCTGCTTCTCAAGGTAGACGTTATTATCTTTCTTTTGTGGGGTGGAATATGGGCTTTTATTGATCAGAGGTAGCTGGCTGCCGGTATAGCTTTTCCTGTCACCCAGTTGCGAGGTGTCCAGCTGGAGCAGAAATTCCGTCGGGAAGGTCCTCTCCCTCTTATGGCCCACTGTTCCGAGGGCGTACAGAAATGACTCTATGTTATTCTGCCTCAATGTGTTTATGAGGACCCCGCCCTTCCTGTTCATTATCCTGTTGAGATAGGCGATGTTGGTCTGGAAGATGTTCTCCTGTATGGTTGTCTGCTCCCCTCCAATGAAGGGAACATCATCATCACCATCCATGAGAAGGCTCGCGGCCGAGTAATTGTGCATCCAGATGTTATCCCTGCTTCCGCAGGTCATCAGGTTGAAATTGTAGTGTCTGGAGTCCTTGACGACGTATGAGGCAAGTGAATCCTTCAAGGTCCTGTTCATCAGCTTCATATTGTCGTACTGGATCTTGAAAAGGTCCGGGGTGACCTCAACGATCACATGACCTCCCTTCTGAACGTCCATCGCGATCTCCACGACCGACCAATTGTCCTTCTTTATGATGTTGAACTTGACGTCCTTTCTCTTGAGGAAGAGGTTCTGAACGACATCATGGACCTTTCCGTCCTCGCCCTTCTTCAACTTGAAGATGGAGATGGAATATATCTTGGGGTCGAACAGCGGAAAGGTCCTCATCATCTTCACCGATCACGATCTATCTACTACAGTGTACAGTACATTATATGGACAATTGGATACTTAAATCAATCCAAAGATGAAAAAGGCCCGCATGAGCAGTTCTACGGTGGCAATACCGCGCAGCAGAGCTCGTGTCTGGTCCTCTCCCATCCCCTCCCATCGATATACTCCAGGGTCCTCCTGTTCGGAGATACTATTCCGGAGAAACCGGCCTCCAGGGAACGGACCTCCAGGGCATCATAACCTCTCGGCCTCATGCACCCCAGCATCAATGAGCAATCCAGTTTGGAAACCATGTACTCTGCCAATCCTATCAGCTCGGATTCGGGGAGGGGGGCATCCTTCTCCATCCGGGTGCCCCTGGTGGGTATCAATGTGATCAGGACCGCCGTATCGGGTTCGAAACCGGAGATCAGGTCAATGGAAGCCTGCTCTCCTCTCAGCTGCCCGTGATAGAGCCCAGCCAGAACGTGGGGAACCACCCGGATCCCAGCATCGATCAGGTGACGATACGAGTTCCGGTAGTCCCCGGGAGACGCGTCGATCCCAAGGACCTCGGAGATCGTATCCTGGTCCTGGATCACGTCAAACGAGGCAGTATCTACACCTGCCTCGGCGAGGGCCCTGGCCGAATCGGGGCCCACGAGGCCGGGGTGAACGTTCATCGACAGCGAGGTCGTCTCTTTCAACCGTGATATCTGATCGAGGACCGCATCGGAGATCACCACTTTCCCTTCCCTATCGCACCCCCCCGAGAGAAGAAACCCTTTACCCCCCCTTTTCTCCAGCTCCATGCCAAAATCCAGGAGGGAGGTGGGCCCGGAAACGTCCACCATACCTTTCAGATAGTGTCCATTGCAGTGGGCGCAGTTGAGCATGCAGGCCGTTCCGGTCGTGGAGAGGGAGGGATACCCGGTTCCGGGAACAAACACTTCGATCCTTCGTTTCAAGGGTACTATCTATCTGCTCCGGAGATAAATCCTTTTCCCCGGTCGGGTCACCTTCTTATAGTTGATACCATTTTTAAGGGCCCGATGGACCCCCATGAGCTCTTGACCCAAAACCCGTTCCTCAACGTGGGAACGTACGATGTCATCGTCGAGGGGAGCATCCTCGCATCCATCTACCCGGTGTCCCTTGATTATCTCCGCTACCTGAAAGAGGAGGAGGGCGTGGTCGGATGCATCAACCTCACATGCCGGCCCTGGCCGGATGAGTGGATCACCTCGTCGGGATTGCAATACAGGCATATCCCGGTCACGGACATGCATCCGCTCACCGACGAACAGGCCCTGGATGGCATCGATCTCATGGACAGCGTCATTGAGAGGGGAGTTGTCATGGTCCACTGCGCTGCGGGTGTTGGCCGGACGGGGTCCCTGATATCCATGTACCTGATCTACCACGGCATGGACCCCGATGATGCTGTATCCCTCGTCAGGGGGAGGAGGGCCGGGTCCGTTGAAAGCCGTGCACAGTTGAAAAAAGTGAAAGGGTTCAGGGCGAGAAAAGGTGATCGACCATGAGAAGATTGGACGTGATAATACTGGCAGGCGGTTTTGCAAAGAGAATGTGGCCCCTCACGAAGGATAGGCCCAAGCACCTTCTGGACATCGCAGGCAGGCCCATGCTCTGCCACACCATCAAGCCGCTGTTGGAGCTGGATGAGATAGGTCGGATATTCATCTCGACCAACAGGGCATTCGAGGAGCAGTTCCAGGATTTCATCAGGGATAACTACCCCGATGCCGACCTGGAGCTCATGATAGAGCCCACCCTCGAGGAGGGGCAGAAGCTGGGTTCGGTGGGAGGGCTGGGCTACCTGATCAGGGAGAGGCAGCTGTCGTACGATACGATGATAATCGGGGGGGACAACCTCTTCGAGTTCTCTCACCTGGATGCCCTGAAGGCCTTTCGGGAGC
>JAGLEG010000010.1 GCA_023145185.1 Thermoplasmata archaeon | reverse complement strand
GCACCACCTGGAAGGAAGGTGGGAAGGCTCAGCCCCAAGAAGAAGAGCAGCAAGAAGAGGAGGGGGTGAATAGATGGCAAGACCAACACCAACCACCGCAAAAAGTGCGAGAAGGAAGGCGAGGAAGCTCAAGGGCCGTATAGCGGCAAAGAGGAAGAAGGAGTTCCTGTTCCGGGGAAAGACGATAGTCGAGCTTCAGGAGATGGACCTCGATGAGTTCACGGAGCTTCTTCCTGCCAGGGCCAAGAGAAGCGTGCTAAGGGGCATGGTCCAGAAGAACGAGAGGTTCTTCAGGCACCTGAAGAAAGATGACAGGGTGATAAAGACCCATGCAAGGGAGATCATAATCCTCCCGAACATGGTGGGAAAGAAGATATCCGTGTACGACGGAAGGAAGTTCGTGGAGCTCACCATCACGGTGGAGATGCTCGGCCACACGCTTGGCGAGTTCGCGCTGACACGGTCCTCTGCGAAGCACACTGGTGTGGGAGTTGGCGCTACCAGATCATCCAAGTACATGCCGTTGAAATGAGGTGGATATGATGAGATACTCAATAGAAGTGGATCCTGATAACACGGCAAGGGCCCAGATACGTGAGGCTAATATGTCTCCCAAGCACGCGGTGGAGATATGCAAGATGATCCGGGGAATGGAGCTCCAGAAAGCGAAGGATCAGCTGGCAGAGGTCGTAGAGCTCAAGAGGGCCGTTCCCTTCAAGCGGTACAAGAGGTGCGTCGCACACAGGAAGGGGGAGGGCTTCGGACCTGGTAGATATCCTACGAGGGCGGCCAGGATAATTTTGAAGCTGCTGGATGATTGCGAGTCAAATGCAGAATACAGCGGTCTGAACACCGATGCGCTATTCATCAGGCACATGGTCAGCCACAGGGGCCGTGTCATCCACGGGTGGAGGGCCAGGGCCCATGGGAGGTCGACCGATTGGGATATCCACACCGTTAACGTGGAATTAATACTCGAAGAAAGGGAGGAAGAAGATGGCCAGTGAAAGGAAGTTCGTCGCCGAGAATATCCGCAGGGTCCTTCTGAAGGAGTTCTTTCAGAAGGAGGTCGAGATGGCAGGTTTCGGCGGGATCGACATACAGAGGACCCCAATGGGTACCAGGGTCACCCTGACCGTGGAGAGGCCTGGAATGGTCATCGGAAGGAAGGGTGCCAAGATCAAGGACCTTACAAGAAAGGTGTCTGACGTCTACGGTTTCGACAACCCACAGATAGAGGTTCAGGAGTGCAGGGACCCAAGTACGAACCCGCAGATCATGGCCCAGAAGCTGGCGCTGGCCCTCGAGAGGGGATGGCACTTCAGGCGGGCGGGACACTCCACCCTGAGGCGGATCCAGGGCTCCGCCGTCAAGGGATGTCAGGTGAGACTATCGGGTAAACTGACCGGCCAGAGGCACAGGACCGAGAAGTTCAAGTGGGGACACATAAAGTTCTGTGGTGAGCCTTCGCTCACCGCTATGGATCACGGCTACGCTATCGCCAAGAAGAAATTGGGACTGATAGGGGTGACGGTAGATATCATGAAACCCGATGCAACACTCCCTGACGAGATCACCATCAAGGGCCTGCCTACTATTGAGGAGGTTGCAGAGGTCTCCGATGATGCTCCAGTCGATGATGCTCCAGTGGAGCAGGCTGGAGAGGTGTCAGAGGGAGATAACGCCCAGAAGAAGGCCTCGGATGTTGCCGAGGATGCTCCTGAGACATCAGAAACGCCCAAGGAAGCTGCCAAGGAGAAGGAGATCTCCAAGAGGAAGCAGAAGAGGAAGGAGAGGCAGAAGGCCAAGGAAGAGGAGAAACCGGCCGATGCTGGCAACGAAACTGTAGTTTCGTCTGACCTTCGCGATGCCAACGAATCCAA
>JAGLEG010000001.1 GCA_023145185.1 Thermoplasmata archaeon | reverse complement strand
GAGCTGAATCAGCTGAAGAACGAAGGTGCCATCACCGAGGAGGAGTACCAGATCCATAAAAAGAGATTGCTTAGGAAGATCTGAACCTCTCGATCTCACGTCAAGTTAATTTCAGATCTTCTTCGAGAATCGGACCCTGCCAACTCCTTTCTTTTCTTCCGTTTCCATGAATTCAAGCGCTCTCGTTGCCAGGTCCTCCCTCACATTCCGGGTGACCTTTCCCCCCCTATGTGATGAGGCCTCTTCCAGTGTTAGATCCTCCGTATCGAAGATCCCCTTGAAGCCATTGTGGAAGATCGCGATCTTCCGCCTCTCCAACCGTTTGATCTTCTCCCTCTCACAATCCATTGTGGGTTTGAAGATATTGGAGATCCCATATGTCTCCGAGAAGGCCGCCTCGCTGAAGAGATGCTCCTCGTTGTATCTCTCTTCTCCCTTTGAGATCAGGTCATAGAGGGATGTGAGCGATATGTATCTGCCCTTCTGCTTCGCCTCTTTCAGCGTCATGTCCGAAGGATACCTGATGAAAAGTGGCACCCGGATAAGCTCATCGTAAAGGAAGGTTCCATGTCCCAGCTGATCGTGCTCCCCCAGGAGCTGGCCGTGATCGGATGTGACCACAATGAGGGATCTATCCAGCTCACCTGTCTCGTTCAACAGATATATGATCTCCCTCAGGGCCTCCTTGATGTAACCGATCTCCTTCCGGTATGCGTTCCAGAGGTTATCAAGGAAGTTCCTGTTAACGGTCTTTTTGTAATGGTCCTGGTTCAAATTGAGCTTCATGTTGAGGATGGGTTTTCGGAAATATGGTTCGTGGGCCTCCATCATGTTGATGACCACGAACCTTCCGCCAGCATTCTCGCCTGAAAGGACCTTCGATCGTAGGTACTCCACCATCTTTTTGGCTCCCTTTTCGAAGGGCCATTTTTGGATCCTATGCTGATATTGATGGTATATTGCAGTAACAAATGACGATTCCACGACCCTGTTCAGTGCCCCTTTGAAAAGCAGTTTGATATCACCTCTGCCGATAAGGGTAGAGATGATCTTTCCCGTCGTATCCTTCTTCTTCCTGAGGCGGTACATCTCCCTCTTTTCGGCATCGTTCAGGACCTCGAACCTGGGCTGGTAGAGAAGCTCCAGGATGTCATCGAAATCATCATAGCCGAAATCGGCCGTGATGTACGGATTCGCGCTTAGCAGGTAATTGGCATATCCCTCCTCCCTCATCCGTTTAGACAGGAACCCACTCCGATCCCTTATCCGGATGTTGTATGCTTTCCTGTCAGGGGTCTCGTGGGCCCCATGGACCAGGGGATACTTGCCCGTGAACATGGATGCATGGGAGGGAATGGTCCAGGGAGACGGCGCAATAACATCACGATACTCCCTGAACCCTTCCCCCTTCAGAAGTTCCCCGATCGGGCCGGCGCTATCCTCCCTCAGCGTGTCGAGAATTATGAGGATCACGTTGCAGTTTGGCATGGTCTCTCCTTACGATATCCTGTCGACTTTCAGGACTCCCCACCTATTGCCCCTTTCGATTCTTATTCAGCAGCTCCTCTTTTATGTACTTTATCATAATAACGGGGTTGAGCACATTCCTGAAGAGGGCTACATCCTCCTTGCTGAAAGCCCTGATCGGTATGAGCACCGCGATGTAGATGAGGCCAGCAGTAGCGGAATAGAGTAGGAAAAGAAGGTAGTTATCCGCAGGTATATGATCATTTAGAATGTAGATGGAACAACCCATGATCAGGGCTGCAAGGATGAACTTGAGGATCTTTGGGTTCATTAGAACCCTCTCGTATCTGAATGCGAAGAAGCGGAATAGAACGAATGTAACAAGGGCGGATATGAGCGTTGCATAGGCGGCCCCTCTTGGCCCCAGGCCCAGCATATTCAGGCCCAGGAACTGGATGTCTGTGGGTATGAATATCAGGTTGAAACCGATGATCGCCACGACGCCGATGAAGGATATGAATGCAAGTATCTTTGGTCTGCCGACCCCCATTATGAGATTTCGGTATGGGGAGCTGAGGCTTCGGAAGAAACCCCATATCGCAAGAGGTTGGAGGACCAGGTATGATCCACTGTAACTATCGGAACCCAGCAAGGTCACTATTGGGAGGGCCAGGACGAAGAAGAGGACACATATCGGGGCCATGATCATCGTCATCAGTTTTTCGGCATAGTAAGTGAGCTTTCGGATCTCCTTTCCCTTACCCCTGGATTTGAGGGAGGAGAATGTAGGGAAGAGTATCATGCCAAGGCCGGCAGGTATCTGGAGGAGGTAGATCGAGAACTTCTGGCCGCCGAAATAGATCGCAACATCGGTGGAGTTCCAGAACAGCTGGATCATCACCTTGTCGATGTGCGGTGGCAATATTGCGAGGGCGGATACGATGAAGATGGGAAGGGCAAATGTCAGATAGCTCTTGAACATCCGATAGGACGGTCTCTTGATCTTGAAATGGAGGAGATAGTAAAGTGAGACGCATAGGTTTACCGCACCGCCCACAACGAATGTTAAAGCATAGAGATAGACGCTATCCGTGGATATGACCACGATCACCGTAACGACCAGCTGGACGGCCGCCGCGACGAGGATAGCCAGCTGGTTCTTGGCGATCTCAATTTTGGCAACGAATGTCTGCAGCCCCACCGATGCGAGGTTGTTGGCAATGAAGTAACCCAGGATGATATATATCGTGTAGACCTGTTCCGTCGACTCGAATCCACGGCCAAGCAGGTCCTTCCAGATGAATATCGCACCAACAACAGTTGCCAGGAAGATGGTAACGAGTACCCCCTGAATGGCCAGGAAGGTGCCAATACAGACCCCGATGTCCTCTCCCTCGGAGATCCTCTTGACATGTGCAGCTCCGAAACCAAGGTTGGTGATGAAGGAGAACATCCCCGCAAATCCCATGGCGAAGGTCACGATGCCCACCTCGTTCGGGACCCCTTCGATCGGCGGGGGCATGAAGTTGGAGACACACTTCCAGCTGATGATCCCTATGATCCCCATTAACACGAAGTTGACCATGATAAGCAGGGTCTTCCGGGTTATCCCGGTGAGCAGCTGTCCATCGCCATCATCCCTTTCTCCCATTTTTGCACCTTGTTCGATATCCATTAAAGCATTAGCCTAATAAAACCTTGGTACATTGGTGCCCTTCTGCTGGATATGTGCTGGAAAGGATCGATCAGTTGATGTGGGAAAACATTCAACATCCACCATCGTGATTATGGGGGGAGGCTCCTTATGATTACCATTGAAGATGGAAAAGCGGCGGTAAGACTGGCAAGAGTGGTGATCTTGAAGCATCTGGGCGACGGCAATATCAGGCTGCCGGAAGTCCCCAAGATATTCAAGGACCGCTACGGCGCGTTCGTTACCTTGAACACATATCCCGGAAGGGAGCTTCGGGGATGTATCGGATACACCGAGCCGATCATGTCCCTTGAGGATGCCATCAAGGATGTGGCCAAAAGTGCGGCGACCAGGGATCCAAGGTTCCCCCCTGTCAAACTTGCTGAAATGGAGAACATCATCATCGATGTGACGATATTGACCCCCCCCAAGAAGCTTTCATTTACCTCGGCCGAGGACCTGATCGGAAAAGTGGAGATAGGTCGGGATGGGCTTATTGCCCGGAGAGGTCATTTTCTGGGCCTTCTGCTCCCGCAGGTCCCGGTCGAGTGGAACTGGGGCGTGGAGGAGTTCCTGTCACACACGTGCTACAAGGCCGGACTTCCGCCAAATGCCTGGCGGGATGGGGACGTCGAGTTCAAGGCCTTTTCGGGCCACGTGTTCGGTGAGCTGGGGCCAGGTGGAGACGTTGAAAGGATGGAGCTGAAATGAAGTACGATCTGGTCCTGGAAGGGAGGGTTCTGGATGACGGCCAGCTGGTCTCATCCGCAATCTGCATACTGGACGGCAGGATAGAGGCCGTGAAGAGGATAGCGCCCTCTATCTCCGAGACGGGGGAGCTGAGAAGGTATGGGAAGGCCCTGTTGATGCCTGGTGCGGTTGACACCCACGTTCATTTCAGGGACCCGGGCCAGACCAGAAAGGAGGATTTCGCCTCGGGCAGCGCCTCCGCGGCGTTCGGAGGGGTGACCACCATCATTGACATGCCCAATAACTCACCGCCCATCACGAACGGATCGGAGCTGGGTAAGAAGCTCGATATCGTCAGAAAAAAGGCACACGTTGATTTCGGCCTCTATGTGATGATAACTCCGGAGACCGACCCGATAGGGCTGAAAGACCTTCTGGAGGGAAGCGGCATCCGCCCCACGGCCTTGAAGGCATTCCTGGGGAGATCGACCAACTCGCTCGTGTTCGATCCCATCTCGGACCTATCGTCCCTTGCGGGCCCGATCGGCGATACGAACACAATTCTGGCGGTCCATCCTGAATCCGGGCGGTATCTCAAGGAGGGGCCAATGGACGACGATCCGAAGGGGGTATTGAGGAAACACGATTCCAACAGGCCCCCGATGGCCGAGAGGATGGCGGTGGGGGAAGCGGCAAATGCCCTGGGAAAGGCATCCACCAACCTCCATCTGCTTCATATCTCAACTGGCGACGGGATCGAGGCCTCGAAGGGGACCGGCGCCACCGTGGAGGTGACCCCCCACCACCTGTTCATGGACATCAAGTGGGCCGAGGCGAACCTGGAGAACGAGGCCCTGGGGAAGATGAACCCCCCGCTCAGGGATACCGATCACAGGGCATCGCTCTGGAGGGCCCTCAACGATGGGACGGTGGACACGATCGGGTCCGACCACGCCCCGCATCTTATCGATGAGAAGTCTGTGGGTTTGAACTCCCCATCGGGTGTACCCGGGGTGGAGACCATGCTGCCCCTTCTGCTCGACTCGGTGAAGGGGCAGATGACATCGCTTGAGAGGGTTCAGCATCTCCTGTGCGGGTCCCCCGCGAGGAGGTTCTCGCTGGGGGGGAAAGGGAGCATATCCGCAGGACATGATGCCGATATATCCGTCGTGGACCTCTCCTCGTCGAGACGCATAAGGGGCGAGGACCTCCATTCGAAATGCGGGTGGACCCCATTCGAGGGACTGTACGGGATATTTCCGCAGGCGGTCTACTCGCGTGGGGAGCTGATCGTTGAGAACGAAGTGCTGTGCTCCCGGCCCGGCAGGGGGCACTATCTCTCTTCGGTCCCATAATAGAATTCGGGCCAAACCCCCGCATTGGACATAGGTTAATATATTCCACTTCTGATGTCCGGTCCGATCCAATCACAGGATGGTGACAAGATGGTAAAGGAGACCCCACTTGCAAGAGTACACGAGGAGATCGGCGGGAATATGGTAGAGTTCTCCGGCTGGTATCTGCCAACGCATTACACGACGATCACGGATGAACACGAAACGGTCAGGGGGGGCGTGGGTGTTTTCGACGTATCTCACATGGGCAATTTTCGAATATTCGGCGACACCGCCACGGAGACCCTCTCCAATCTCCTCACCCAGGATATCAAGGGCATGAGGATGAAGCAGCTGAAATACACACATTTCCTGAACGAGGAGGGCCAGATCGTTGACGACATGATCGTGGCCAAATTGGGAGAAGAGCACTATTTCGCCGTCCCAAATGCGTCCAAGATAGTCCTGGACTGGGGCCACTTCAATAAACATCGAAAGGAGGGGACCGTGATGGAGAACATCTCCGACGATTACGCGATAATCGCCGTGCAGGGGCCGAAAGCCGTGGATGTCATGAGGAAGGTGACCACCAACCCCTGTGAGATGAAGTTCTTCAACTGCGACTACATGCATTTCAAGGACCTCGATCGCACTTTCCTGGTATGGAGGTCCGGATATACGGGTGAGGACGGATTCGAGCTGATGATCCCCAACGAGGATGCGAAGGCGGTCTGGGCATCGCTGTTCAAGCACGGGAAGGAGTTCGGCATAAAACCCATCGGGCTGGGCGCAAGGGACACCCTGAGGCTTGAAAAGGCGCTCCTCCTCTCAGGCCAGGATTTCGATTTCAACCACACCTCCATGGATACCAACGTGACCTGGGTGGTCAAGTGGGATCACCACTTCGTGGGCAAAGAGGTGCTCGAGAAACAGAAGGGGGAAGGGGTAAAAGAGAAGTTCATCGCCTTCCATCTGAACGGCAGGGGCATCCCCAGGACCGGGATGGAGATCCTCAAGGACGACGAGGTCGTCGGCATAGTCACCTCGGGAACAATGATCCCCGGAAAGAAGATCGGAATGGGCCTTGGATACGTCCGACACGACCTGAAGGAGTTCGGCACCGAGATCGCTGTGAGGATAAGGAACAGGGACGTTCCCGCCGTAGTTGTGAACCCCAGGGCATGATGCTTTCGGCTGGGGGTTTTTTTTCAAACCCCCTTTTTTTCCTCTTTTTTTATAGTCTTTTGCTATAGTGATCTTGCTTTTTTCTAAAATATTATTAAATATTATTGATTTTTTCCGACAGGTTAATATATTCCATGCCATTGCGGTGTCAAAGGAGGAATCGAAATGGCAAGAAGAAGCGCTACAAGGGAAGCAAAGAAGCTCAAGGATAAATGGAAAGCGAAGGAGTGGTACTCGGTCGTAGCTCCTATGATGTTCAACAGGGCGAAGATAGGGGAGACCCTGGCCGATGAACCGGAGAAACTGCTGGGAAGGACCATAGAGGTCACCCTCGCAGACCTCATCGGGGATTACAAATACATGCACATCAAGCTGAGGTTCAAGATCGTGGACCACTCTACATCCGAGGCCTACACCCGGTTCATAGGGCACGACCTCACATCCGACTTCATAAGGAGGCAGACCAGGAGGAAGAGGACGAAGATGGAAGGAGTCTTCGACACCGTCTCGAAGGATGGATACAGGATCCGTATCAAGCCGATGGCGATCTCCGATAAGAGGATACAGAGCTCTGTCCAGTATCAGATCAGGAAGAGGATGGACGAGCTGGTCACCAAGATGGGAGAGGAGCACACGTTCTCCGAGATCATCTCCCTTATCCTCACCTCCGACAGGACCAAGTCCCTCGGGAATGTGATCCAGAAGGAGTGTAAGATAATATATCCACTGAAGAGGGTCGACGTCAGAAGGCTCGAGGTCCTGGAGATGCCCTCCGGAGACGACAACTCCGAGGTTCTCTCCGCGGATCTGGTACCCCTGCCCGCCGAGCCTGGCGATGAGCCGGAGCCGGAAGCACCTGAAACGGAAGAGAAGGTCGAGGATATCAAGGAGAAACCCTCCGAGGGAGTAAAAGAGGATAAGGTAGAGGATACCAAGGAGAAACCCTCCAAGGGAGTAAAAGAGGATAAGGCCGAGGATACCAAGGATAAACTCTCCAAGGGTGCCGCAGAACAGGTCAAATGACCACGTACGGACGCTTTCTCAGGCGTTTCGATCCGACCGGAGTTTCCCAGGCGTGCAGAGGCATCCTCTCGGCGCGTCTGGCCCTCCGCCCGAATCCACAAGGTATATATATTCGAATATCCCCTATATTCATCTGATACACCTACGCCAACTGCCATGTTGAGCTTGGCCCCTGAAAGACCATTTGCAAGGCGATGCAATGGGCCCTATCAATAAACATAAATATCCTAGCTCCATTAAGCCATATCGCGCCATATGCTGGTCTGCTTTCATCGGGTTTGAACGACGTCCGGATAAGGGGGGTTGGGTCCCGGCATGTGCGGTGCGGGAGATAGGTCCCGCAGTCGGGTATCGACGATGTCCGAAAAAAAAAGGGGTGAATAAACTTGGCGAGCAATGGAAATATGAACGGAACGAGAAAACTCGCTTTAACTATCCTTATGGCAATGCTGATGCTGCTACCTGTGGCCCTGCTGGGCCAATCAGCGACAGGAGGGGACGCCGCGCCCGCGGAGGAGGTCAGCTCCCCTACAAGGGGGTGGTTGGATATCGAGATCGAAGATATTCAGAAGGTGCAGGTCTCCGCATCGAACAATTACTATCCCGGGCAGACCCTGGGCATCGACGTGAACCTGGTCCATGGATACAGGCCCTACCTGAGCGAGACCTCGATCACACCTGCGAATTCATTCACCGTAGTATTGATCATCGACGATGGCAAGGACAACGTCACATCCCAGTACAGGGTCATCACATCAATGTCCCACCTGATATATACGGCTGGACAGGGCGGAGTATCATCCGTCCCCCTCTCGGTACGCTTCACCTGGGAGGTCCCCCTCAAGAAACCGGAAGGTTGGGACACCTGGTCCAACAACCAGTTCAAGATGTCTGCGACGATAACCGTGGATGATGATGATAAGTCGGACAACTTCAGGACCGGCGCAGGGATCCGGGTATCGGATCCGGAGTTCGCCCCGGGGATCCTCGAGGGAGATCAGGTGGAGGGCGGTAAGGATATCCTCAACGGGCCCATCCATTTCGTGACCATTGGCCAATATATCAACATCCCCTTCAGGTTGCACAACTTCGGGAACAACATAGACCGGATCGGCATAAGGTATCTGAGCATCCCCGAGGGTTGGAAGCCCGAGGGGTTCAGCGAGGAGGGGTTCGACGTGTACCCCAACGACTTTTTGGAGTTGGAGCTCGCCCTCTTCATATCGCCCAGGAATACTCTGTCAAAACACGATTCCGAAGCCCCATTCGACTACATGATCGAGGTGGAGACGTATTCGCTGTTCTACCCGGACGGGGCGACCAACGGAGGATATCAGAACGATCCCGACCACAGGCACAATTTCCGCTTCAGCGTTCGCCCCACACCGAACGTGTGGATAGAGCCCCAGTCATATCAGCACTATTTCGAACCGATGGAGAATAGGGAATATGAGGTAAAGTTCGACCTCACCAACACCGGGAACTACGAAAATCAATTTCACCTCGAGGCGCCATTGGACCTGACCGATATCTCCAATGGGTGGTCTGCCAAGGCATTCCCGGCAATGACCGAACCCATCGAGCCCGGTGAGACCATGGTGGTGTACGTCAAGGTCCGGGTTCCCCCGGATGCGCCCCACTACTACAACGTGAATATCTTCCTCAGGGCGAGGTCGGGTGTGGAGCCGATAAGGGACCTGGGCGATGGGCTTGCATGTCAGGTGCTCGCGTCAACGAGATTTGCGGGAAGGATAGAGGATAAGGGGAACGCCCCGTTCCAGGTGGCTCCTGGCAGGGAGTACAAGATATATTTCAATTTCACGAACATGGGGAACAACAAGGACCCCGATCAATACCTGAAGGTGGGGTATCAGCCCTTGGGATGGTCCGTGTACATCGATCAGACCAATCTCAGGATTGGAAGCGGGATCGGACCCAAGACGACGGTGAACCTGCCCCTTACTGTCTTCATCCCCGAGACCACCACGGCGAAATCATATTTCATCCAGATCTTGGCATACGGTGCCGTCAACAACAGGATTCTGGATTCCGTCAAATACAATTTCAAGGTAGAGGAGAGGCACAAGGTGGGCCTCACGGCTTCGGAGTTCACGAAGGTAGGATTCATAGGTGGTCAGATCGAGTTCCTTCTTGGCGTTAAGAACAGGGGCAGCTGGCTGGATACGTTCAACTTGAGCGTGGACAGCGACTGGGCCGAACTGGAGCAGGAGCAGGTAAAGGTCGCCCCCAACGATACCTACCCTGTACGAATGTGGGTGACCATACCCCAGGACGCCGCAGCGGACACGTATCCAGATACGAGCCGACCGGACCAGGACGGCCTCTACGACGGCTACACCATCAAGGTGTGGGCCTATTCGCAGAACGAGACAAGGGACGAGAACACCCTGATATCCATGGACCTGATAATCAAGGTCAATCCCTACTATGATTTCGAGATCAAACTGTCGGAGGGGATGGAGGACCTGAGGTTTTCGATAGACGATATGGAGACCAAGACGATCCGCCTGGATGTTGTCAACCTCGGGAACATACAAGATGAGATAAAATTGGAGTGGGTGGACAACCAGTACCAATCTGCCCTGAGGCTCCAGAACAGCAACGTCAATATCGATTTCCAGGGCACCACTACCGCTTTCGTCAGCCTTGACCTGGAGAGGATGGCCCCGATGGAGGTGGGCAAGTACGAGGTCGAGCTGAGGGGGATCTCCACGAGGTCCCGCGAGTTCGGAGACGTGACAAAGGAGATCGTTTACGAGCTGGAGCTTGAGTTCTACGAGCTCCTTTTCGATATCGAGACGGTCAGGATAAACGATATTGAGGTAGAGGAGGGAGGCCTGTTTCCAGGGGAGAAGGACAAGAGATACTCGTTCCAGGTGGATATCTCCAACTACGGAAGCGTGGACCTCGATCCCACACTGTTCCCCCAGCTGTATGTCGTGCTGTACGACGGCCCCTTCGAGTTCGACAGGGCCAACATCACATACCTTCAGAAGAACAATCAGACCACCGTCTATCTGGCGTGGACCGCATCGACGCGCGGGAAACACACCATGACCATTAAACTTGAGGGCGAGCTTCCCCTCAGCGAGCAATCCATTGATGCGAAACCCGTGACCTTTGATATACCGCCCCCACCGGAGGTACCGCCGCCTCCAAAGCCTATAGACCTTGTGGACGTCCTGTTACCCATCATCGCGCTTTTAATATTCTGTCTGCTTATATTCGTATTCCTCTATCGGTTCAACCAGATAGAGATCTCCGCGATAGACACCGGATATGACGAGTCGGGCGAGTACAGGCCGTGGGCCGTCAGGGAGAAGCTGATGGATGAGACCAAGGAGGAGCTTCCCGGGGCGGAAGACAAGAATGCGCTCCCGCCAACGGATAGGCCCGAGCTGCCCCCGGCCCCAGCAGCGGCCGTGGCGCCTCCAATGGCACCTCCTGCGCCCGTTGCCCGACCAGGGCCAATGGCTCCCGCCCAGCCCATGCCGGTCCCGCAGGCCCAGAGGCCCCCAATGGCACAGCTCGCCCAGGCGAGGCCCGCCGCGCCCCAGATGAGGCCACCGGTCCAGGGGCAGCAGCCCATGAGGCCGCCTGTACCTCAGGCCGCACCCGTACAGCCTCGGCCGAGGCCGCCCGTGCCGCAGCAGCCTGTTCCCCGACCTCCGGTTCCTCAGGCCCCACCAAGGCCCCCGGTGCAGCAGCCGGCAGCGAGACCTCCGGCCCCTCCTGCGGCTCCCGCCCAGGTTCCGCCAAGGCCTCCGGTACAGCCTCCGGCAGCGCCCCAAGCTCCTGCCCGGGTTCCGCCAAAGCCCCCCGTGGCTCCTTAAAAGCCCCCTGTCTAAGTGATATTGCGATGTGGTGAAAAAGCGCCAGATTCACACCTTTCTAAGCAGCGTCAGGTATCTGGTCATGGATCTGTGAACGTAGACCGGATAGCTCTCGGTGACCTCCAGCCCCTCCAATCGTTCGAGGACGGCAACATCCACCACGTCCAGGACGACAGGCGCCCCATCCTTCAGGTAAGGCAGGGCCGCAGATATGACCTCGACCAGGAGCCCATCGGCCGAACCCCCTTCGATCCTTGCAGACCTTCCGAAGGGCGGGTCCGTTATGATCCCATCAAAGGGGGCCCTCTCAAGGAACCACTCCAGGGAGGGCAGGTATCTTGAATCGCCCACGTGGACATCCGTCCTCTCGGATAGGCCCATGTGTTCCACGTTCCTCTGGGCCCCCGCGGCGATCTCCTCATCGATCTCGACCCCCGTGCATTCGAGTCCGACAAGCCCCGCCTCGATCATCAGCCCTCCCGGACCCACGAAGGGATCCAGCGCCCTGCTCCCGGCTGGAAGGCCGGACAGGTTGACCATCGCCCGGGAGAGCGAGGGGGCCATTACCACCGGCCTCTCGAAGGGTAGATTTCGTATCCTCCTTTCCCTTGACGCCCGCCTGTCCGTCTCCTCGACCACCCAGCCGATATAGGCGATCTCGTCCAGACAGACCACCAACCTCCGCCCACCGCCCCTGTACTTCACCTTGAGGCCGAGCTCCCTGAGATGTCCATCCAGAACGGTGGAAAGGGCCTTCCGTTCCTCCCTGTTCTCCGGGTCCACTCCCTTCACGATGAGGGTTATCGGCTCCTCTTTTGATACTCCCACAAGAAGGAGGTCCAAGCCCATTATGATGGACCCTGGATCGGCCTCTGCGGTCAACTCCACGGACCCCGAGAACCTGCAGTGTCCCATCCTGCCGGCGAGGCCTATGGGGGGGACGTCATCGAGTATCACCAAGGGCCCACTGGAACTGAGGATGCCGTGCCCCAGCTCCATGGCCCTCATGGCCCCTTTCAGCTCTCCCAGGGCCAATGTATGGTCCTCGCCGGAGAGGTAGATAAGGCCTTCCATGGCCTGGGCCACGTATTAGATATAGATATATTTTCACCACATAGGGCGGTGGCGCCTTCGGGTCCGACCAGCATAACGTTTTAAATCGTAATCGTGCTATGGGTACTCCGGAGGTATCAAGGTGACAGCACTTCCTTTGAAGACATTGATAGCGGTGTTCGCACTGATCTCACTACTTTTCAGCCCCATGGCCTTAAATGATGTAGGCGGAAACGCCTCGCGTTGGACGGATGGCAGCGATCTGAGCGTGGCTCATCCGCACTACGGGATACATGATATCATCGCCGAGATGGCGCTTCTTCTCTTTGAGGAGCTGGAGCCCGGAAATTCGTCGTTCATAACTTACTGGTATCTCCCGAACGGATCGGACTCAAATCCCGATTCCTTCGAATCAAGAAGAAAGATCCCCGGTCCAGAGGACAATTTCCTTGCCTACACCGATGATGTCCTGGACGATTGGGATGGGGAGGATTACTTCATCAACCACGGCAAGCCCTGGGACCAGAAGACGACCGCCCCCATAGAGGCTCAGAAGATCGCGAACAGGACCATCGAGAACCTGACTGCCTGGCTTCTCGAGGGAAGCCCTGACGGATCTCCATACCAACACAAAGCAGCCTACAATGCGGGAATCCTCTCCCACTTCATGGGAGATATGTCCCAGTTCGGACACACCGATTACTCCATCCTCGACAGGGCGACCCATCCGGCCCATGACCCGGATGACGATTTCTACTACAGGTACTACGAATCCCACGTGTGGAAGGACGAGGCGATGAACTCCCTCATAGAGGACTTCGAGAATCAGAGGTTCCACATCCCTGACCTGGTGGATGGGGACCAGATCGACCAGTTGACCGCGGATCACGCCAGGTGGGTCAACAGCAGGGATGGAAGCACGGAGACCATGGTGGACGCGGACCTTTCCGAGATCGTGGTCGGAAGCAACTACAAGCGGATGATGGACCTGTTCAAGTACAACTGGGACCACGGGACCGTTCACCGGAACACCACCGGCTTCAACCAGACGCTCTGGGAGCTCACACTGGCGAACCTCATTGCCGGTGCGGAGAACCTCACCGCCGCCTTCATGTCGATATACAACGCCGCCTATGAGCAATTTATAGAGATGTCCGCTGACCTGAGCGTTGTCAACTGGACCGTGGAACCGATATCCCCGATCTCCGGCGACATCATAACGATCACCGCGACGGTCCAGAACGTCGGCCAGAAGGTGGCAAACGAGTTCATCGTCTCGTTGAAACTGTCCGATGGACAGAACGATACGAAGGTCATGTCGCTGCAGCCGGGTCAGACCAAGAACATCTCCTTCGCGTTGATGGAGATGGGGACATCGACCACCGACCTCACGATAATCGCGGACAGGGAAGAGGTGGTGGTAGAGGCGGACGAGGAGGACAACAGGCTCAACGGCACGATCGTGCCCATACCGGAGATACACGGATCGTCTCTTACGCTCTCTGCCCCGCACGCGGACCAGAGGAGGGATTCATCCCATCGGGTGACCCTTATACTGGCCAATACGGGAAACCGTCAGGACACCTTCATCGTATCGGGCTCCTGCGCCACGGATGGGGTTGTGATAGAGGGGCCCAAGGCCCCTGTGTTCATCCCCCCTTACAGCTCATTGGACGTGAAGGTCGTCATAGGCGTTGAGAACATCTCGCCGTCCGGCCTGAGCACGATAGATCTGTCCGCAGTGGGGCTCAACTCGACCGCGGACCTCTCCTTCGACGTCGACATCCTGGATAGGACCCAGGACCCCACCCCCCTCATCGAGGGAAGGGCCTGGGCGAGGTCAGAGGATCTGGTGACCCTCTCCGCGGAGGGGTCCACCGATCCTGATGGGGACGCACTGTACTTCAGATGGATCGTTCCGATATGGGGTAACATCACGTCCTCTACCATCACCATCAACTTCACCCAGCCCGGAGAATACCCTATCACACTGGAGGTATACGACGGGAACGTCACACTGACCACCGACTGGAACCTAGTGATATATCCCAAGGTCCCCGTCAACCTATCTTCCAGGGTCGATAGGAGGGGGCTTTCCGCGATCACGGTCGCGTGGAAGGAGTGGAAGGCGGGTGGATTAACCGGTTACTGGCTGCATGCTCGGGCACTGGAAGGGCAGGGAGAACGGTCGGAGAAGGGGCCCTTCCTCGTCGAGTTCGGCCCGGGTAACAGGAGCGGCAGGGTGGGCTGGTTCCTTCCCGATACGGAGGTGGAGGTGACCTTCTACGTGGAAGCGGAGCACTTCGGCAACGTCTCCATGAACACGCTGATGACCTCCACCGCCAGCACGGCCTCTTACGAACAGGCCCTATCATTGGGCCTGGATTCCCGACAGCTCAAGGTACAGTTCAAACCCTGGGCAGAGGTGGAGGGGAAGATGAAACCCACGTTCCTGGTGGAGAGGCACTTTGGAGGTTTCATGGAGTTCGATGCGGAGATGGAGAATATCACGCTCGTGGATGAGGTCGGAGCGGTTCATTTTACCATGCTCTCGAACACGGGCTTGTACAGGGTGACCCTTACCTACTACTGGGTTGGAGGGACCGATGAGTTCTTCACCATTTCAAAGGAGATATCCGTTCCCAACGCCATACCCAACGTCACGCTCGTCAGCCCCGAGCCCAACTGGGCGCTGAACGTTAACGGCACTGTAAGGATAAACCTCCAGCTGGCCATTGACGATCCGGAGGACACGGTGGATGTGACCGTGAACTGGGGAGACGGCTCGACGGATACCTACTCGCTCTACCACACCGCCAGCTACAGGATCTTCCACAACTACACCGAGGTCGGGGAGTACTCCGTCAGCTTGGAGGGCGTGGACTGGAGCGGGGGCGTTGACTGGTTCAACATGACCATCGGTGTGGCAGAGTACCATCCACCAGGTGACGACGATACGCTCACCCGCGATATTATCCGCATGGTCCTTCTGGTTATTTTCTTCCTGGTCCTTGTGGGGATAATATTCACCTTCGGCAGGATGGGCTACAAGTTCGCCAAGAAGACCACGGTGGTGGATTTCGAGTCGGACGAGCTCAAGAAGAGGCCCAAGAAAGCGGGCACCGACACAGATTTCGATCAGAGAAGGGAGATGCAGATCCCCAAGGACTCCATAATGGGTCCCAGGGGTCCGGAACCGGAAATTGCCTCGGAAGAACCGGAAATGATAGAGGGAGATGTGCTCTTCGACGATGACGACGAATCGGTAGATTCGTCCAACCCTCGCGGAAGTGTCCGCTCGGATGATGAGGATGTAGAGGAATAGTATTATCCTCACCGAAGCAACCGCTCAGAAACATGGCATGATGGTTAGACTCCCACCCTTTTAAAATAAAGTGGCCCGGCCCCTTCACGGTGGAAGCACCGTGATAAAGAGCCGACAACTGGTGCATTTCGCCATAGGGATGCCCAGCGGTTTCTTGAACTCGCCGGTCATGGAGCTCTCGACGTCCCTGAACTGGTTGTTCTCGATATTGCCCGCCCAGTGGATGGGCTCTCTTGAAACGAGGTATCCATAGGACATCTCGCCCTTGCAGGCAGGACAGCTGGGGATCTGACCGTTCATCTCCTCGTTCCATTTATTCGTCATATAAGTGGACATGATATCATCCTCTGTGACCCGTTCTTGATGAACCTGAATGGATATTAATCTGACGCAGGATGTCCCCAGGGAGCCCCACATCGAGCCCCCTGGCATCGGAAACCGATCGATATCGATCTTGGCCAGGAAATGCCCTTGGAGAAACCGGTCGGGAAATGCTATTATTGAATGAGGGCCATATGTTGAAAAAGGCAATGGGGGATATGGATTTGGATCACCGGAAGCTTATGCCAGAGGAGAAGGGGCGGATCGAGGATGAGATAGTCCGTTTCTTCAAGAGGGAGCGGGACCTCTCGTTGGACGATGAGAGGGCGCAGACGCTGCTGGAACTTCTGGAGGAGTACACGCTCAGAGGGGGGAAGCGTGTAAGGGCCATCCTGGTGGTCCTGGGGTATTTGGCCGTAGGGGGAAATGACCTCCAGAAGGCGAGGAGGGGAGCGGTGGCCATGGAGCTCATCCAGGACATGCTCCTGATCCATGATGATATGATGGACATGGGCGATGTTAGGCGGGGGGGGCCTTCATTCCACATAATGTATCGTGACCTCCACAGGAGGGAGGGGCTCAGGGGAGACCCGGAAGCGTTCGGCCGGAACATGGCGATCATTGCGGGGGACCTCGCCGAGTCCTTCGGGGAGAGGGCCCTGCTGGACTGCGGCCTCCCGGAGGAGAGGGTACAGGATGCCCTCAGGATCCAGGCGGAGATGGTGAGGGATACCGGGTACGGCCAGCTTCTGGACCTGTACTCAGAGGTGAAGGAGGGATGGACGGAGGAGGACGTGATGAAGGTCCACCGGTACAAGACCGCCCGCTACACGATAGAGGCCCCCCTTCTGATAGGGGCTGCGCTTTCCAGCCCTCCGGACGGGAGGTCCAGGGCCCTTTCGGCATTCGGGCTTCCGGTAGGAACTGCCTTTCAGATCATCGATGACATACTGGGCCTCTTCGGGGACCCGGCCAGGGAGAACGATAAATCCAAGCTCTCCGACCTGGCAGAGGGGAAGAGGACCCTCCTGATCATCAAGGCGTTGGAACGCTGCGACGAGGAGGAGAGGGTACAGATACTCTCCGCCCTGGGGGACGGCTCAGTGACGGAGGAGGAGGCGGACGTGGTGAGGCAGATAGTCCGGAGGACGGGATCCCTGGAATACAGCAGGGAGAGGGCGGAACAGCTGACCCGACAGGGAATAGAGGCCCTGGACAATCCCGTCCTGGACCCGGAGGTGATATCTCTCCTGAAAGGGGTCGCGCTGGACCTTGTGAGCAGGGCAGATCGATCAGGTGATGATATCAAGCCTCACGCGGTTCCCTAGCCTGTCGTAGGCGGCCATGGAATCGTCCCTGAAAGGGTGCCCGATGATAATGTTGATGCCGGGAAACCTGCCGAACATGGTCAGGTCCGCCCTGCTTGGGCGGGTGGATCCGGATGGATGGGAGTGGACCACTCCCTCCCCATCCACATTCCTGCCGGAGAACCTGCTGTAGAGGGAGAACATGAACTGCGACCTCCCGCCGGCACCCTCCATTATCGGATCGAGGTGTGTGATGTGCTCAAGTCCTCGAAGCATCGCCCCGAACTCGTTCGGATAGGCCTCTCTTGCCCTCCTCTTGATGTCGTCAACCACGACCTGGTCTATGCGGTAGATGACCTCCCCCTCGAAGAGCTCTCTGGTGTCCTCATCCTCCCTCAGCCAGGCATGGCCTTCCACCGCTTCCTTCAGGAGATTGAAGGCCCTCACATCGCTCTTGACCGGATGGTTGTAGAGGAGGTCCAGAAGGGCCTTTTTACCGCTACGTCGATCACCCGTCGACAGCCTGGCGTAGACGGAAGCGGCGAGGAGTTCCATAAGGAGCTCCCGATCCCCGGAGGCCCTTATGCTCCTGGCACACCCCCTGAGCACCCTCATCGCCCTCTCCGGCTCCCCTGCGCGTATCAACCATACTGCCGCCTCCGACCTCCAGATGGCGGGAACGTCACCCCCTGACGCGGCCCCCAGCCGGTCCGAGGCGAGAAGTATCTCCTCGGCCCCTTTGATGACCCTCCCCTTGCGCTTCTTCCCGTCCCCTTCCCCGTCAAGGCAGACCAGGCTTCCGTGGATGTAGGCGATCCTTGCAAGCGCAGGCATGTTCCCAAGCTCGTCGGCGATCGTGCGCGCCTCATCCAGAAGCTTCCCTGCCCCCTCCAGATCCTCGGCAAATGAGCAGATCTCAAGCAGAATGGAAAGGATGAGCGGGGGAAACGGCCCCGACCTCGCCAGTTCGAGCCCCTTGGTCAGGTCCTCATTTCCCCTGCGCAGGAGGCCGATCTGTCCGCGGAGGGTTCCCGAGATCATCACGCATCTCGCCAGGTGATAGTCCCCCCACCCATCCATGATCTCGTCGCCCCTCAATTTGGACGCTATCTCCTTCGCTTTTGTGAAGTGTATCGAGGCGCCCCTGTCCAGATCCTCGGCCATTTCGGGAGATCCAACGACGTCCCCCCTGCGGTAGGCAAGCGATCCAAGTACCAGCTCACGCTCCATATCGGCGAGGTCATGCCCCCTCTTGATCCTCCTGCGGTGAAGCATCCTGGACGCTGCAGAGGGTGAGGAGTGGAGAAGGCCCAGCTCGGACAGTAGCGGCCCCAGGTCAAGCGGGATGTTGTGAAGCGTTGCTATAAGACACATCCGACCCAGGCAGACCTCCTTCAGGTCCCGGTCCAGGTCTGTGGCCCCTATCAACCTCTCGATCGGGTCCAGGGAGGGCCTTTGCAATCCCTTCGCGGAGAGCGCCTCCGATGCGGCGAGAAGTTCCACACGTTCTGGATAGGTACTATCCTGTCCCATAAGCGATCTGAGGAGGCCCAGCTTCCCCGTTCCATTTCGGATAAAAGGATCTGACAGCCTCTCCACGACCCCCGGGTCTCCCCCCCGGACCCGATCGCACCTCAGCTCCGCCTCGATGAGGCCAGGCATCTTACATCTCCCCGTTTATGATGAACGTGTTCACCTCGTTGTAGAACTCGGACATGTCCCGTCCCCTTGAGATGCCGACGTGTATGGCGGCGGCCGGGAACAGAAGGTTTTGCTCCTCTCCCACGTGGTTGATCATCTTCACCGCATCCTTTTTCGAAAGGCTCTGGTCACATACCGCCTCGATCAACCTTTCGACGAGAGGTTTGCTCATCTCATCAAGGTCGAGGTCCGGGTCCGGCGTGTAATCGGCTTCCAGGGTAACGGTGTCCGGATCGAACCCCCTTTCCAGCATGCCGTCGGGGGTCACCCTTATCTGTGCTGACCTAACTGCGGCATTGAGGAGCTTTTTGGAGGTCTCGGGATCGAACCACCTGAGGTTGTGAGCGAGCATGTTGACGAACTCCCTTCTGGAAAGGAGCCCGGTGCCAGCCATGTTGAATATGGACGCGACGATCTTCCTGATCTCCTCCTTCATCTCAACCCCTCGATCAGGTGAGAGCAGCTTATCACGGCTCCGGATGCGCCCCTGTCATCAACCTCCTCCACCTCGGAGAGGTCCCGCGCGTCCATGAACGTCGCCCCCCCCTTGGGGAGATATCGGTCGACGCGTTCGATAAGCTCACTGGAGATGTGCTCTCTTCCCTCCGTCATGTCGTTCATGATGAACCTCTCCACGCCGAGGGATACGAGCTCCTCCACCAGCTGTGGGGCCGTCATCCGTCTCATTAGCTCATCACGCGCAAGGACCGCGCCGTCGTAGTCTATCTGAACTATGAGGTTCTCGGTCATCTCGAAACAGGATGCGATCTCATCCAGGGACCCGATCATCTTGGTGGAGACGACCGCCTCCGTGGCACCTGCCATGATAAGATCGATGATGGAATCGGAATCCACCGCTCCGACGTCGCCCCACACCTCGCCCGTATCCATTATGGGCTGTATCATGTTCCACTCGACATCTCCCTTGGTCATGCCGAATATGTCGATATAGTGCAGCGTCGAGAACCCCTTTTGAAGGGTGCGGGCAAGGGAGACGGCCGTCAGCGTCTCTCCGTCCGATACGATCGGCCTGTACTTCCCGTCGGTAACCCAAACCGGAACCTTGCCCATCACTGCAAGTGATGGGACCAGCCTGAAACCCCGTGAACACTCCGGCGTATCTACAAACCTCATCGCCTGTCACCCGGGTAAATGGCGATGTGCATAATGCCCCATTAATCCAGTGGGCCCATTATCACAACGTCCTTGATCGATTTCACCTTCTTGAAAGGAAGTACCAATCTCTGATCCGAATCTAGCCTGAACTTCCGGACGTCCACCTCCTCGGAGGGAACCACCAGGAGATGGAGGACCTTTCCTGATCTGGTATCCATTACGAGATTGTCCACAATGCCCAAGTACTTACCGTCACTGGACATTACATACTTCTCTGCTATGTCGTTAGCGAAGAACTTCATCCTATCATCCCCATATTTTTCCTGTATTACCCGTAATAATATAAGCCTTTATCTGTTTTCTCCTTCTTATTAATTCCGCCCTTCCAATCGCTGACTATCTTCCTGTAGGCCTCGATGGTCTCCTCGTCAACGGAGGGCCTCGCCTCGGAGAGGGCCAGGTTGAAATGCTCGGGCGTCACCTTTTTAACGTTCAGGTCTCCCCGGAGGGCGATAAGTCCCGCCTCCCTGCAGATCCCCTCGATATCAGCGCCCGTGAATCCCTCTGTCCTCCCTGCCATATCGGAGAGGTCCACCTTGCTCGAGAGCGGCATATTCTCGGTGTGGATCCCGAAGATGATCTCCCGCCCCTCCTTATCGGGCGGCCCGATAAAGAGCATCCGGTCGAAGCGGCCGCTTCGGAGCAGTGCGCCGTCGAGGATATCGGGCCGGTTCGTGGCCGCCAGCACCACCACTCCCACATTCTCCTCTATCCCATCCATTGATGTCAGAAGCTGGTTGACTATCCTCTCCGCCACCTGGTTATTGCCCATGCCGGACCGCCTGGGCGCTATGGCGTCGATCTCATCCAGGAAGATTATACTCGGGGCAACCTGTCGGGCCTTCTTGAAGATCTCCCTTACGGCCTTTTCCGAGTCTCCCACCCATTTGGACAGGACCTCCGGGCCCTTGATGGAAATGAAGTTCGCACGGGTCTCCGTGGCTATCGCCTTCGCCAGCAGGGTCTTCCCCGTTCCAGGAGGTCCAAAGAGAAGGACCCCTCTGGGCGGTGATATCCCCACCTTCTTGAAGGACTCCGGATTCGTGAGGGGCCACTCCACTGCCTCCTTGAGCTTCTGTTTCACCCCTTCCAGCCCCCCCACCTGATCCCAGTTCACCCGTGGGATCTCCACTATCACCTCCCTCATGGCAGAGGGTTCTATCTCCTTGAGGGCCTCCTTGAAATCGTCCATTGTGACGGTCATCATGGAGAGCTGTTCCGATGACAGGGCCTCATCCAGGTCGAAATCCGGGAGGTGTCTCCTGAGACACTTCATGGCGGCCTCCCGGGAGAGGGCCACCACATCCGCGCCAACGAAGCCGTGGGTCATGCCCGCCAGCTCCTCCAGGTCGACGTCGTCGGCAAGGGGCATGTTTCTCGTGTGGACCTGAAGGACCTCGATGCGCCCCGGCATGTCAGGGACGCCGATCTCTATCTCTCGATCGAACCTCCCTGGCCTTCTCAGGGCCGGATCGATATCTCCCACCCTGTTGGTGGCAGCTATGACGATCAGCCTGCCGCTCTCCTCCAGGCCATCCATCAGCGTCAGAAGCTGGGCGACCACCCTTCTCTCGACCTCTCCCTTGACCTCATCCCTCTTGGGGGCTATCGAATCGATCTCATCTATGAATATTATCGCCGGGGGGTTATCCTGCGCCTCCTTGAAGCGGTCCCTCAGGTTCTGCTCGGATTGGCCGTAGTATTTGTTCATTATCTCCGGTCCCTGTATCGAGTAGAAGTTAGCACCGCTCTCCGATGCAACCGCCTTGGCTATCAGGGTCTTTCCCGTGCCGGGGGGGCCGTGAAGAAGTACGCCTTTCGGGGGGGTGATGCCCAATCTGTCGAACAGCTCCTGATGCTTCAGGGGCAGCTCGATGATCTCCCTGACCCTTCGCAGCTCCTCGCCGAGGCCCCCTATGTCCTCGTACGCGACGCTTGAGATCATATCCTCGTCCACCTTCTCCTTGGTGATCTTGATCTGGGTCTCGACGGTTATCTGGACGATCCCTTTTGGCTTTGTGGATGAGACGATGAACGGAAGTTGGCTGCCCATGAGGGCGATCCCCTGTATTATGATGGTATCGTCCTTGTGCACCGGCCTTTTGAGCAGGGCCTTCTTGATGAAATTATCGATCCCATTTGCGAACTGAATGTGGGGGAGGTCCTTCAGGGCGGGGGAGATGACTATCTTCTCGGCAGGTTTTGGGTTCGCCCTGGACACCGTCACCTTATCGCCTATGGAGATGTCCGCGTTCTTTCTGGTGAGGCCATCTATCCTGATGATCTCCTTGTTCTCATCCTGGATGGGCGACCTCCATACAACCGCCGCGGTCTCTCTCTTCCCGACTATAAGCAGGATGTCCCCAGGTGATACTCCGAGGCTCTCCCTGGTCTTCGTGGAGAGCCTGGCCCTCATATACCCCACGTCGTTCTTCAGTGTGGGCTCGACCCTTACCACGATCTTGCTGCTCATTGGATGCCTCCTCTGACGGGAGGGTGATGAGGATTCACCGTTTATTTGGTTTTGGGGACGGTTATCGTGCACGCAAACGGCTCAGAGAGGACGGCCAAGGGTGCGGCCGATATGGATCGCCGCGTTCTCGTCCCTGTACTTTGTCCCCCTGGTCGTGAACCTCTCGTCAACCAGTTCGGTGGCGATCCCAAGTGGAGATAGCTCTCCGAGAATAGCATCCCTGCTCGCCGGATCCCCGTCCCCCATCCTGAGGAGGTCATGATGAGCGTGATAGGCCCTTTGACCTTTACTGACTATCGGGTATACTTCTGAAAGGCCTGAGGCCTGAAAGGTGGAGATGGTCTTCCCATCTGCGAGGAACGCTATGCCCGGGCGTTTTCCAGGATCGACCCCTATGATGAGGTGGTCCGGGGACAGCCTGCCCATGGCGGCGGCCATGGCCCTTTCAAGGGTGACCCAGGGGTCGTTGAGGATATCGATCATCGGAGGAAGCGGGGCCCTCATGATAGGAGCCTTGGTCCCCTCCTCCAACATCAGGCAGTCCAGCTCCTTATCCGTCCTCCTCCCGCCCTCGAGTATATGGAACCTGTCGACGGCATCTCCAAGGAGCGCCACCATATCGTGAAGATAGGAGAAATCGGCGGTGCATATGCCGAGGACGACCCCCCTGCGCATGTTCATCACGGAAAGGGCATCATCCACGTTCACACCTCAATGATATGGGCTATTCCTCTTCCTCCAGGATGACCCTGGTATGTCCTCCATTCTCATCCTGTGTGTCCTCAACCCAACCCACCTCGTCGGCATCCTCGAGAGGCTCGTCATTACCATCCTCCCAGTCCGCGTCGACCGCCCCGTCATCGCTCCCCTCCATCGCCACTATCCTGAACCCCTTTTTTTTGGGTTTTGCCCTTTTACTTCCCCCCTTTTTAAGGATGCTGAACCTGAGTGTCATCTCGAGGTCCGTCTCCTTCTCGGCGTCGATCCCCTTCTCCCTGGCCACAAACCCATCCGAGCGGACACTTTCGGAGCCGACACTTTCTGAGCGAATAC